>JBJHBB010000110.1:4344-6964 GCA_050485265.1 Rhodothermales bacterium
CGCTGCGCTGGGTAAACTGCTGGTGGCGGACGGCCGGATCGCGGAGGGGGAGCCGCTCTTGGTTCGGGCGCGTGACGCGTACGCAAGAACGTACGGTGTTTCCGACGCACGAACGGTGGAGCTTTCTGCGACGCTGGCCTCGGTACGTGTGGGCCCGCCATGATTCTCGCTCTGGGCCGACGTGCACAGCAAGCCGCAGCACGAACGATTCACATTCTGAGCGCATCATTGATTGGGGGCCTGCGTTGAGGGCGCAGTCCACGAGCACCCCGAGCATGTCCCAAGCCGAGCCGCGCGTAGCCACTTCTCGTCGGAGGCGAGTAGATGTCGGCGAGGAGGCGGACCGCTTCCATGGTCGGGAGCTGGTGATCAAAGGGGCGCGACAGCACAACCTCAAGGGTGTCGATCTGACACTCCCCAAGCGGAAGCTGGTCGTGTTCACAGGGCGATCGGGCAGCGGAAAGTCGAGCCTCGTCTTCGACACGATCTACGCCGAGGGGCAGCGGCGTTACGTCGAGAGCCTTTCCGCCTACGCGCGGCAGTTCCTCGAGCGGATGGACAAGCCGGACGTTGAGTTGATAACGGGTCTCGCTCCGGCCATCGCGATCGAGCAGCAAACAGGGACGAAGAACCCGCGGTCGACGGTCGCCACTCAGACCGAGATCTACGACTACCTGCGCCTGCTATTCGCACGCATCGGGACGACGTACTCGCCGGCATCCGGCGAACGGGTGACGAAGGACAGTCCTCGATCGGTAGCAGAAGACGTCCAGAGCCGTCTCGACGCCGGCACACGGTTCTTCCTCACCTTCCCGATACCTCGGCACAAGGGCCGCTCGAAGTCAGACGAACTCTTGGCGCTTCGCCAGCGCGGGTTCTTCCGGCTACTCGCCCTCCCCACCACCAAGCAGTCGGCGGGTGGCGCCCAGCCCGAAATCGTCGATCTAAACGACGTGGAGCCCGATCGCGTCACGGCGCCGCTGACGCGCCTGGTCGTGCTGGCCGACCGGCTGGTCGCCCGGCCAGGGGACGAGGAGGTAACGACCCGCATCGCCGACTCCGTCGAGCAGGCTTTTCGGGAGGGTGACGAAACCGCATCCGTCATCACCGTCGACGGCGCGCGCTACGACTACTCGGCGCGGTTCGAGCGCGATGGGATGACCTTCGAGGAGCCGTCGCCGCAGCTATTCAGCTTCAACAGTCCCATTGGTGCCTGCCCGACCTGCCAGGGTTTTGGGCGTGTGCCCGGGCTGGACGAGGACCTGATCATCCCCAGTCCAGACCTTTCGATCCGCCAGGGCGCCGTCGCGCCGTTTCGGACGGACCAGTGGGGGAAGTACCTGAAAGACTTGATCCGCGAGGCGGCAAAGTCCAGCTTCCCTATCGACACCCCTTACTCGAAGCTCACGCCGGAGCAGCAGCGCTGGGTCTGGGAGGGCAGCGGGGAGTACGTGGGGATCAAGGGCTTCTTCCGCTTTCTGGAGGGAAAATCTTACAAGATGCATTACCGCATCTTCGTGGCGCGATTCCGTGGTTACACGCGCTGCGAGGTGTGCGACGGATATCGTCTGCGTCCCGACGCTCTCTACGTCAAGGTGGGTGGTGGGGCCAGTGGAGCGCCGCCTCACCACATCGGCGAAATCTGCGAACTCACGACCGAGGACGCTCTCGCGTACATATCCTCGCTGACGCTTTCCGAGTATGAGGAGGCGGTGGCCGGCAGAGTGCTGGAGGAGGTGCGGCGCCGCCTGCAGTACCTGGTGGACGTCGGCCTGGACTACGTGACGCTGGATCGATTGAGCCAGACTCTCTCTGGCGGCGAGAGCCAGCGGATCCACCTCGCCACGTCGCTGGGGTCGTCACTCGTGGGGAGCCTCTACGTCCTCGACGAGCCCACGATAGGTTTGCATCCGCGCGACAACGAGCGGCTGATCCGCATCCTGGAGGGGCTGCGCGACATCGGCAACTCGGTGCTCGTCGTGGAGCACGACGCGGCCATGATGCGCCGCGCCGACCAGATCGTTGACATCGGACCCGGAGCCGGCGAGACCGGCGGCGAGGTCATCTTCCAGGGCACCTTCGACGAGATCTTGGAGGATGACCGATCCCTCACCGGGCAGTATCTCAGCGGAAAGCAGTCTGTCCCCTATCCCCAGGAGCGCCGGCCCATCGATCCCGAGCGCGTCCTTCGCGTCGAGAATGCCCGGCAGCACAATCTGAAGCGCCTGAATGTCGATTTCCCGTTGGGGATGATCGTCTGCGTGACCGGGGTCTCGGGATCCGGCAAGAGCACGCTCGTCAATCAGACGCTGTACCGAGGACTTCAACGAATGCTGGGGCGGGAGTCCGATGAGAAGGTGGGAGCCCACGACGCGATCAGGGGACACGAGCACATCGACGACGTGGAGCTCGTCGACCAGAGCCCGATCGGACGCAGCCCCCGTTCGAACCCCGTCACCTACATCAAGGCATTCGACG
This sequence comes from Rhodothermales bacterium, assembly GCA_050485265.1. Lineage (GTDB taxonomy): Bacteria > Bacteroidota > Rhodothermia > Rhodothermales > JANQRZ01 > JBJHBB01. Next base: position 6,823 of record JBJHBB010000110.1, read on the forward strand.
GTATCCGCGACCTGCTGGCCGGCACCCATCAGGCGCAGGTTCGCGGCTATCGTCCGGGCACGTTCAGCTTCAATGTGCCTGGTGGGCGATGCGAGACGTGTCAGGGCGACGGTGTCGTGCGCGTCGAGATGCAGTTCCTGGC
>JBJHBB010000111.1:0-6949 GCA_050485265.1 Rhodothermales bacterium
GTGCTGAGCGAGGGCGGAAGGGCCGTCACTTCCCAGACGGGCTCTTCAGCGTCGGCAGGCCAGGTGATGTGGATCGGGGTGCACTGCGCGTGCACGGGCGATGAGTGGGCGAAGCCCAGTAGGGCGATCAGTAAAACGGGGAAGAGGTGGCGCATGGCCGAGACGGTTTCAGGCACGACGACGATGGGGTTGCAACCAGGTGGGGGTCGGGGACGCAGGGCGCGTCAGTCAACCAGATCCGGATAAAAGTTTCGGTACAGGATCTGTCCTGCGTTCAGATCGACTACGACGAATCGATAGAGTCGCGCCGAGCCGGCCTCGCCGATCTCGAACTGCAGACAGCGCGTCTGGGCGCACGCGCCATCGTAAAGGATGTAGCCGCCGTCGATGCGGACATCGCTCCGGCTCGCGAGGTCACCAAGTTCCGAATCGGTGAGGATAATCTGGCGGGCGATGTCCTTCTCACCGGGGCTGGGCGTCACGCTATAGTCGATCACACGGCTCTCGAGCAACACGCGATTTGAATCGAAGACCTCTTCGGTGAAGGTGTGCGTGGCCGGGGTATAACTGACGACGACTTGAGCCGGCGTGACCGTGCCGTCTTCGGTCTTGATGACGTCATCCCAGGCACGAATCACGTACGTGTCGTTTGACTGTGACTGCGCAGGCACACCGAGCAGCACGACAGCTAGCAGAGCGCCCACGATCGGGGCGGTCCATGTGTGTAAATGCATGATCAAGCGGGGGTGAGGGAATGGTGAAGCCGCTCAATATATACTCGCGGTCGGGCTGCGGAGGGCGGAGGGAAAAAGTCCGTCCGAGACGCCGGGCGTGCGCGGCTATCTTCCCCAAGTCCCATTCGCCTCGATCGCATGGCCCCTCGCCTCTTGCTTCTCATCCTCGACGGATACGGAATCGCGGAGGACCCGTCGGTCTCAGCGATCGACGCGGCGCGGAAGCCCTACCTGGATCACTTGTTCGATTCCTTCCCGCACTCGACGCTCGAAGCCTCGGGGCGATCGGTGGGTCTGCCGGATGCTCAGATGGGGAACTCGGAGGTGGGCCACCTCAACCTCGGCGCCGGCAGGGTGGTCTATCAGGACATCACCCGGATAGACGTGGCCATCGAGGACGAGTCGTTCTTCGCCAACGAGGTCGTTCGTGCGGCAGTCCGCCACGCAGCGGAGAACTCGACGCGCCTGCATCTCATCGGACTGTTCTCAGACGGTGGGGTGCACTCGCAACTCAGTCACCTGATCGCGCTGCTAGAGCTGGCGCGCCGGGAGGGGCTGGGGGATGATCAGGTGTGGGTCCACGCGTTCACAGACGGCCGAGACACGGATCCAAGGGGAGGAGCTGAGTACGTCGCTCGATTTCAAGCAGAAGCTGACCGCATCGGCGTGGGTCGAATCGCGACGGTGATGGGCCGCTACTTCGCGATGGACCGCGACAACCGCTGGGAGCGGACCAAGCACGCCTTCGACGTCCTCACGGCCAGCCCGAAGGCGCAGTTTGCCGCCGACGTCACGGACGAACCTGCGGCGGCGCTTCGCCGAAGCTATGAGCTTGGCGTGACCGACGAGTTCGTGGAGCCCATCCGTGTGGCAGGCTCCCCGCCCATCGACGACGGCGACGCCGTCGTCTTCTTCAACTTCAGGGCCGACCGTGCCCGACAGTTGACCCGCGCGCTGACGGCGTCCGAGTTCGACCACTTTGACCGAGGCACCGAGGCCAATCGCCCCTTACGCCTGCACATGGCGACGTTCACTCCATACGACGCCACCTTCGACCTGCCCATCGCCTTCCCCAAGCAGAATCTGGATCGGACCATGGGGCAGGTGATCGCGGAGCGAGGTCTGACTCAGCTCCGGGCCGCCGAGACCGAGAAGTATCCCCACGTCACGTACTTCTACAGTGGCGGGCGAGAGGAGCCCTTCGAAGGTGAAGACCGGATCCTCGTCCCGAGTCCCAGGGTGGCCACGTACGACCTGCAACCCGAGATGTCGCTGCCTGAGCTCGCGGAGCGAGTCGCGGCGCGCCTAACCGACGATCCGCCCCACTACGCTGTAGTGAACTTCGCAAACCCGGACATGGTCGGTCACACGGGTGTTTTCCAGGCGGCGGTGCGAGCCATCGAGGCCGTGGATGACGCTACGCGAGTGGTGGTCGAAGCCGCCCGCTCAGCCGGCTTCACGGTGCAGCTGATCGCTGACCATGGCAACGCCGACAAGATGCGTAATCCAGACGGCAGCCCTCACACCGCGCACACGACGGCCCTTGTTCCGCACCTCATAATCCAGGACCGATTCGAGGGCCCGATACGTCCCGGGAAGCTCGGCGACGTTGCCCCGACGTCCCTCCGACTCATGGGCCTAGAGATCCCCGAGGAGATGACAGGGTCCCCACTCGTTGGGGTTGCCGACAACCAGGATTAGGTAAGGATCTCCTCTAACTAATCTCGGGGACGGCCCACATGCGCATTTGCGGCACACCGTTGACGCGGATCGCCTCGCGGAGAACGTCCGCTTCCTTGCGGAGCATCCGCTCTTCCGGTGACATCGTGCGAGCCAGCCAGGCGTTGAGGACGGCCTCGGCGCTAAACGCCTCGCTGAGCCGCTCGACCAGCGGACGGCGGCGCGGCAACATAAGCAGGCGGTAGTCACCCTCCTCGAGATCAGCGCGGGCCGCGGCGATAGCTATTGCATCCCGGAGCGTGCCAACCTCGTCGACGAGGCCGATCTGCTGGGCGCGCTGGCCCGTATAAACGCGACCCGCACCGATCGCACGCACCGAGTCGGGGCTGAGGTTGCGGCCGACGCTCACCCGATCGACGAGCGTGTCGTAGAATCGATCGGTGAGTTGCTGCATGATCTGTGCTTCCAGCTCAGAGACCGACTCCCCGAGTGAAAGCAGCCCGGCCGCCGGCCCCGTCTGCAGCGTGTCGATGGTGATGCCGAGCCGGTCGTCCAGGAACTCTTCCGCGTCAAAGAGCACCGAGATGACGCCGATCGAGCCAGTGATGGTGGCCGGCTCGGCGACGATCACATCCGCTGGTGCAGAGATGTAGTAGCCGCCGGACGCCGCGACAGTACCCATGGAGACGACGACCGGCATACGCGCCGACGCGTCACGAACGGCGGCCCACATCGCGTCCGATGCGGTGGCCGAGCCCCCGGGAGAATCGACACGGATGACGATGGCTCGAACGCGATCGTCGCGCTGGGCCTCCTCGAGTGTGTGAACGAAGTCGTCGGACGCCAGGAAGTCGCCCCCGTTGGCGGAGCCTGGAAGGATGGTGCCATTGGCGTGAACGACCGCGATTCTGTTGCTGCGATTGCCCATGGTAACGCCCGCGCTCGACGCCGGGACGCGGACATAGTCGCGGAGGCGGACCGTACGCAGCTCCTCATCATCCGACTGCCGGGTGTGGCTCCTCCAGAGCTGCTCTACATCGTGTTCGTAGATGAGCCTATCGACCAGTCCGAGTTCTTGAGCCTGGGCCGCAGCGTGCAGACCGCCGGCAGCGATTGCCTGGTCGATCACTGACACATCGATGTTCCGAGACTCGGCAATGGAGGTCCGGAAGCGCCAGTCGAAGTATCGTAGCAGTTCCTCGTACTGCTCGCGGTTCTCCTCGCTGAAGCCGCGCTCGGTCAGGTTCTCGGCGGCGCTCTTGTACTCGCCCGCTCGGAAGACGACGGGCTCGATACCCAACCGCTCAAACATCCCCCCAAAAAAGGGCATCGAGATGTGAAAGCCGTTCATCAAGAAGAGCGCCTCCGGCGGCGCGAAGACGGAGTCGGCCACTGATGCCAGAAAGTAGCCCGGCTCAAGGAAACCGTTTGATCCGCTCGAGGCCACCAGGGGCTTGCCGCTCTCGCGGAAGCGTTCCAGTGCGCCGCGCAGTTCCGACATGGTGGCCCAGGAGGCCGGTGTCGCCGACGCGCGCAGCCAGACGCCCGCAATCCGGTCGTCGGCTGCCGCCTTCTCGAGCGCCTCGATCGTCTGGTGGAGGGTGATTGTCCGCCCCGCGAACACCTCGGCAAGCGGGTCTCTCGGCTCGGTCTCAGGGAGCGGTCGGTCGAGATCCAGCACGAGGACCGAGTTGTTCGCCACGGACGGAGTGGAGTCCTGCGATGCAAGGATCCCGAAGAGGATCAGCACCAGAAACAACGTCGCGGCGATGACGCCCAGGAAGGCGGCCACGATCGAAAGAAAAAAGCGCATTAGAGAGGTCCGCTGTCGAAGATGGTCGGGGTGTCACCAAGTTACCCGCCACGGGTGTGGCAACTGGTCTCTACGGACGCCGTGCGGGCAACGTTACATCGCTAAGTTCTGCGAAAATCCGGCAATTTGACCTGAACCGTCGGTGCGACCTTAGGTTGAACGCCCGCCGCACGTTGTTCCCTGCGTCCTCCCGAGATGCCGATCCGCTCGAACGAGCTCCCGCTTGACTCACAACCACCGCTTTCGGAGCGGGAGGCCGTCATCCTGCGTGCGGTCGTGAAGTCGTATGTCGAGACGGCCTCGCCGGTGGCGTCGCGTACCATCGTGGAGCAGGGGCTCCTGGACCTGTCCAGTGCGTCGATTCGGAATACGATGAGCGCACTCGAGACGGCCGGATTCCTGGATCATCCCCACACCTCGGCTGGTCGCGTACCGACGGACCTGGGGTACCGCGCGTATGTCGATCATCTGATGCAGCGCTCGGGCCTATCGTTGAAGCAGCAGGCGCGACTGAGAGGGGAGATCGACAAGGTTCGCGGAGACGTCGAAAACTTGTTTCGAGAGACCTCGCGCCTGCTGGGACAGCTCACGCACTTGCTCGGAGTAGTCTTGAGCCCACGTCTCGCGACAGGTGTGCTCGAGCGGCTCGAGGCGATCCCGCTCTCCAGCGATCGTCTGATGTTCGTTGTAGCGGTCCGAGGTGGACTGGTAAAGACGATCGTGGCCGAATTCGAGGCCGCCGAACTCCGCAGGGAAGATCTGGACGCCGTGCTCGCGGCGATGAATGAGCGCCTTGCGGGCCTAACGATGGAGGAGATCAGGCGCACTGCTCGCGAGCGAATGGCAGATCTGGACGACCTCGATCGGACAGGAGTGGTTCGCCTCGTGCTCCATCGGGCGCAGACACTTTTTTCCGAGTTGTCGGACGAGCGTCTGGCAGAAAGGGGCGGTGCCGCGCAGCTCGTTTCGCAACCTGAGTTTCAAGAGGCGACCGAAGTCCGCCACATCCTCGAGCTCCTCGAGAATGACGACGTTGTCGTCCACCTCCTTGATACCGAGCGTCAGCTAATCGTACCCGGTCGCGCGATGGTGCTGATCGGCCACGAAGTCGATCAGGAATCACCCCAACTCGGCGGGCGCTATTCTGTGGTGAAGGCGGGCTTCCGTCTTGGCGGAAGTCTGGGCTCACTCGGCGTGATCGGACCGAAGAGGATGAACTACGCGCAGGCGATCGCGCTCGTCGAAGGCATCGCTGCGCTCTTGACCGACGAAGAACACTGACCTACGCATCGTTCATGGCAGAGCAGGACAAAGACACCTTGCAAAACGTTGACACCCAGCCCAACGGTGATGCCGAACTCGCGGACTCGGCGCCCGGACGTGACTCGCTTGAAGCCGAGCTGGAGGCCGCTCAGGCGCGCGTTCGGGAGCTTGAGGACCAACTCCTCCGCCGAGCTGCCGAGTTTCAGAATTACCGTCGGCGCGTGCAGGAGGACCTCTCCTCGGCGAGCGAGCGTGGCAGAGCGGAGTTTGCTGCGGCTATAGTAGGCGTTCTCGATGACCTGAGACGCTCCCGAGAGGCCGCCGAGGCTGCCGCGAGCGAGGGTGCCGGAGGCCCGCTCTACCAGTCACTTAAGGAAGGCGTCGACCTGGTCTATCGCAAGTTCGAGGATGTGCTCGGCCGGTTCGACGTCCACGCCATCGAGGCTGTCGGCAAGCCATTCGACGAAGAGCTCCACGAGGCGCTCATGCAGCAGGCCGATGACGACATCGAGTCCGGCATCGTCGTGGCCGAGATCCAGAAAGGGTACACGATGGGCGGCCGCGTCCTTCGTCACGCCCAGGTGGTCGTCTCCCAGTAGCGCCACCCCCCGAAATCATGAATGCAACCGATACCATGCGCGACTTCTACGAAGTCTTGGAGGTGGCGCGAACGGCCACGCCCGAGGAAATCAAGAAGGCGTACCGAAAGAAGGCGCTTCGCTTCCACCCGGACAAGAATCCGGGCGACAAGGAGGCGGAGGCCGCCTTTAAAGAGGCCGCGGCAGCCTACGAGGTTCTCTCAAATCCCGACAAGCGCGCGCGATACGACCGCTTCGGCCACGCCGGCATCAATGGTGGGTCAGCGGGACCGGGCGCGGGCTTCCGCGACGTCTCCGACATCTTTGCCGCGTTCTCTGACATCTTCGGTGATGCAGGCGGTGCGAGCGGCTTTCGCGGTTTCGGTGGACGGGCGGGCCGTCGGACCGGTAGCGACCTCCGTGTGCGACTTCCCCTCACCATGGAGGAGATCGCCGAGGGCGTCGAGAAGAAGATCAAGGTCCGAAAGTTCGTGCGCTGCGACACCTGCGAGGCGAGCGGGGCGCACGGCGGCACGGACAGTCTCAAGACGTGCCCCGGATGCAGCGGCATCGGCGAGGTTCGACAGGTGGCCAACTCGTTCTTCGGCCAGTTCGTGAGTGTGCAACCCTGTCCACAGTGTCGTGGGGAGGGACGAATCGTCACCGATCCTTGCTCGTCTTGTTCGGGTGAGGGGCGCGTGAAGGGGGAAGAGACGATCAACGTCGAGGTCCCCGCCGGTGTGCAAGAGGGGCACTTCCTGATCGTGCGCGGAGCAGGCAACGCGGGTCGACGTGGCGATCCGCCCGGCGATCTGCGAGTCGAGATCGCGGAAACTCCCCACGAACACCTTACCCGCGACGGCGCCGACGTCCATTACGAC
>JBJHBB010000112.1:0-3104 GCA_050485265.1 Rhodothermales bacterium
ACAGCAATGGAGGAACACAACGTGGGTGGGGACGGCGCCGTTGGCATTGCTCCGATCGCCGCACGTCCACGTGCACTGGTCGTCGAGGACAACTTCGATACGGCGCGCTTGATCTCGCGGCTCCTGCAGGGCACCCTGGACGTCGAGATCGCGCACGATGCACATCACGCGCTCAACAATGCCAAACGGGCCTGGTACGACTTCTTGTTGATCGACATCAACCTTGGCCCGGGCATGGATGGGATCCGATTGCTTCATCAGCTCAGGCGGATGAGCGCATACGCCCACGTACCGGCAGTCGCCGTTACCACCTACACGGCGCCCGGTGACCGAGGTCGGTTCCTCGCGGCGGGCTTCGACGCCTACCTAGCGAAGCCGTTCACGCGAGAAGAGCTGGTCCGAGCGGTGGAGCGGGCCCATGCCGCCCGCGCGCTGGCTGCCACGTAGGTTCTCCACTCCGGTCAAGAGTTGGCAGAAGGTGCGGTGCCGGCAGTTTTGTGGCGCCGTATCTTGGACCTCATGTCTGCTCCCACTTTTCGCGCACCTCAGCCTCTCTCGGTCACCAGTCCCAGCCCCGCGGCGCCCGACGTCTCGGTGGTGATCGTGAACTACAACGTTCGCGAATTCCTGGAGCAGGCGCTTACCTCCGTCGAGCGCGCTAGCAGCGGGCTGAACGTAGAGGTGTTCGTGGTCGACAACAACTCTGTCGACGGTTCGGTCAAGATGGTGCGCGACCGCTTCCCCGACGTGCAGTTGATCGCGAATGAGCACAACGCGGGGTTCGCCCGAGCGAACAACCAGGCCATTCGTGAGGCCCAGGGACGGCATATTCTGATCCTCAATCCGGACACGCTGCTACAGGAGGACACGCTCCGGAAGCTCGTCTCATTTATGGATGCGAACGAGGATGCCGGCGCCGTCGGTTGCCGCATTCTCAATCCGGACGGAACCTTCGCGCCGGAGAGCCGGCGCGCGTTCCCCACGCCAAGTGTCGCGCTCTACCGGATGGTAGGCCTGTCGCGCCTCTTCCCGCGAAGCCGAGTCTTTGCCAGATACAACCTGGGCTACATCCCGGCGGATCAGCAGTGCGAAGTCGACGCGCTTTCTGGCTCCTGCATGATGGTCCGTCGCGAGGCGCTGCTCCGCAGTCGCGAGTCCGCCTTCGACTACCAGGGAGACGTAGCCCCATTGGAACCCGGTGATTTCGTTGTCGAGGATGGCGCCGGCCTGTTCGACGAAGAGTTCTTCATGTACGGTGAGGATCTCGACTGGTGCTTCCGCATCCAGCAGGCGGGGTGGAGGATCTTCTACACCCCGGAAACGCAGATCATTCACTACAAAGGGGAGTCCACTCGCAAGGGCGAGCTTCGCTACGTGCGCCTGTTTTATGGCGCGATGCTGCGCTTCACCGACAAGCACTTTGCCGGTAAGCACTCGCGGTTCGTCGCCGGCCTGATCCGAGCCGGGATCCTCGTTCGTGGGATGATGAGTGCGGGGGCCAAGCTCGTAGGCCAGCTCTCGGTCCCCATGCTTGACTTCGCCCTGGCTCTCTTTGCCGCTATCGGCGCGGGCTTCGCGTGGTCCATGCAGGTAAATGTGGATCTTCCGGGTGTCTACCTGGCGGCGGTGGCGCCCGTTACTGCGCTCGCAATCACGCTCACGATCGCCGTCGCAGGTGGCTACCGACGCCGCGGCCACAGAAGTCCGTTTCCGCTTCGACCCGCGCTCTCGGGGATGCTGGTCGCCTTCCTGGTGATGGCGACCGCGCTGTACTTCGTTCCGGACTTCGCGTTTAGCCGCGCCGCACTCGTGCTGAGCTTTGTCGGAACGGCCGTCCTCCTGATAGGCTGGCGCCTGGTCGTCAATCGCCGGCGCTACGGCCATCGCAGAGGGCTTCTGGTGGGTGGGGGCAAGGAAGCAACCCGCCTATCGCGAGCCCTGGGACAGCGGATCGATCCCCCGCTGCAACTGGTTGGCTTTGTGTCCGACGCGGAGCGTCCTTCAAGCCGCTCGGTCGAGCATCTAGGTGCCAGCCGCCACCTGAGAGATCTCGTCCGCCTGCGCCATATCGACGACGTGATTTTCGCATCGGACAGCCTAACTAATACCCAGATCCTGGGGATGATGCGCTCGCTGCGCGACCTCCCCGTGCAGTTCAAGATTCTCACCGCAGGCCAGGACCGAATCATCGGCAAGGCTAGCGTTGATGACCTGTCCACGCCCCTCCGTGAGGCCGAGCAGGTTGTCGCACCAGTACGCTCCCCTATCGCAGCGCGTGCTCTGGAAGTGTTGCTTGCGGCTATCGGCATGGCCGCGCACCCGTTCATCAAGCTGATGGTGCGCGTACAGCCGGCGAACGCCCGGATGCGACGCATCGCTGGCGTGACCACCCGCCTGCCCAGCGTGCTGGCCGGAAGACGGGCGCTGATCGGCTTCGATGCCACCGCACCACACCCGCCCGCAGCATGGGGGCTGCGACCGGGTGTCGTGTCCATCCTCGACTCCATGCCGAGGCGTCCCTCAGGCATCGTCGCCACGCATCGCGCGTACTGGTTCTACGCCAGGAACCAGTCGGCCGCGCTCGACATCGAGATCCTGCTGCGCTCGCTGTTCCGCGCTACCTGATCCCCGCACCCACGGCTCGACGACGCGAACCAAGGCGCACCCGTCATGCATCTATTGGACTTCGAAAAGCCTCTCTACGAGCTCGAGTCGAAGCTCAAGGAGTTGAAGGCCTACGCAGCCGAGGACGACTCGATCGACCTCACCGCTCAGATCGATGCCCTGGAAAGCCGCGTAGAAGCCCTACGGCGGTCGATTTACGAAGGCCTTACTAGGTGGCAGCGCGTGCAGGTTGCCCGCCACCCGGAGCGCCCTTACTCGCTGGACTACATCGGCGCGCTTTCCGAGGGCTTTTTCGAGCAACACGGAGACCGCTACTTCGCAGACGACAGGGCCATCGTGGGCGGCTTCGCCACGTTCCGGGGCAAACGGTACGGCTACCGCGACCGGACCGTAATGCTGGTGGGCCACCAGAAGGGTCGAGACACCAAGCAGCGTAAAGAGCGCCGCTTCGGCATGCCAAATCCGGAAGGCTACCGCAA
>JBJHBB010000112.1:3114-6931 GCA_050485265.1 Rhodothermales bacterium
CCGCAAGGCGTTGCGGCTGATGAGGCTGGCTGCCAAGTTCGGCAAACCTATTATCACACTTCTCGACACTCCCGGTGCGTTCCCAGGGCTCGAGGCTGAGGAACGCGGCCAGGCCGAGGCGATCGCGCGTAATCTGCTGGAGATGGCCCGGCTGCCTGTCCCGATCGTGGTTGTCGTGATCGGTGAGGGTGCCTCGGGCGGTGCGCTCGGCATCGGGGTTGGTGATCGCATTCTCATGCTCGAGAATGCCTGGTACTCGGTGATCTCGCCGGAGAGCTGCTCTTCGATTCTCTGGCGGTCCTGGGATCACAAGGAGGACGCCGCGCGCGCGCTGAAGCTGACGGCGTTCGACCTGGACAAGCACAGCGTGATCGATACTATCGTGCCTGAACCGGTAGGCGGTGCTCACCGCAACCCGCAGGCCGCTTTCGACGCGACTGGCCGAGCAATCGGCGAAGCCTTGCGCGAACTCGAGACCCTCTCTCCCAACGACCTTCTTGCCGCTCGCCTGGAGAAGTTCGACGCGATGGGAGCAGACGCGGTCGTCGCTGCGTCCTGAGTTCTGCAATGCTCGAGCACAGGCTCCGGCATCGGGTACGCTACCGCGAGTGTGATCCCATGGGTGTGGTCTATCACGCCCACTACGTCGACTACTTCGAGTACGCACGTACCGAGGCACTCCGAGAGGCAGGTCTTCCCTATCGCGCGCTGGAGGACTCGGGGATCATCATGCCGGTGGTCGAGCTGAACGTTCGCTACCACCGCTCTGCTCATTACGACGATTTGCTCGAGGTGTACGTGCGCTTCGCCGAGCCGCCCACGGTCCGAATCACGGCGCAATACGAGGTCCGCAGGCTCGAGCCAGATCCGAGCACGACCCCGCTCGTGTCGGGCACCGTGGTGCTCTGCTTTGTTGACGCCGCATCAGGTCGCCCCACGCGAGCCCCTTCTGCCGTCTCCGACCTATTCGATCGAGAGGTTGATCCGTGAGGCCCAGGCAGGAGCAGATCGACGCGGTGGTAGAGCGCGCGCTCGAGGAAGACATCGGCTCGGGCGACGTCACCACGCTCGCGACCGTGGAGTCCGATCGAATGGCCACGGCCACGCTCGTCGCCAAGGAAGCCGGCGTAATAGCTGGGCTGGAAGTGTGCGCTCGCGTGTTCGAAAACCTGGACCACACTGTTCGCTACGTACCACGGGTCGAGGATGGGCACCGTGTTCGGCCGGGGGCCGTCATCGCGACCTTCGACGGTCAGGCTCGCGCGCTGCTTACCGGTGAGCGCACCGCTCTGAACCTCCTGCAGCGGATGAGCGGAATCGCGACCGCGGCGAACGTGATGGCGGAGGCCGCGCAGCCGGCCACGCTGCTCGACACGCGCAAAACGGCGCCCGGACTGCGCATGCTGGACAAGTGGGCCGTGTCGCTGGGTGGGGCTGCCAATCACCGTGTGGGCCTTTATGACATGATCCTCATCAAGGAAAACCACATCGTTGCTTCAGGCGGCATCGTCGAGGCCATCCAGCGAGCCATTGCTTATCGGCGCGTACACGCGCTCGATGTTCCGATCGAGATCGAGGTGAGGAATCTCGGCGAGCTGGATGTCGTTCTCGGGGAAGGAGGTGTAGAGTGGGTCCTGCTCGATAACATGGCCCGAATGACCGACGATGGCCGAATCGATTGCAGCCTCCTCCGCACGGCCGTACAGAAGGTGGCCGGACGGTTCACCACCGAGGCCTCCGGTAACATCACGCTCGACACAGTGGGCGCCGTGGCTGCCACCGGAGTGGACTTCGTGTCATCGGGTGCGCTTACGCACTCGGTGCGCGCGCTGGACGTGTCGCTTCTCTTCGACCTCGGGGACGTACCGGATTAGCTCAGTCGCCGACTGTCTGAATGAATCCATCGATCCCACGTGCTCGAAGCCAGTCGCGGGCAGCGGCTGCGCGCTCCGCGTCCAAGTACCTACCGTAGAGCACTCGATAGACGGGTGCACCTGCAGTTGATCCTCGTTCGACATAGGCGCCATGGAGCTGAGCGGCACGCTGGCGCGCGCGGTCACCGTCACTGAACGCCCCGATCTGTACCGAGTAAGTCGCAACTGAGGTGGAGGTCAGGCGCACGGGGGGCGCCTCCGCCTGGACTTCGGTCTGTCGTCGACGCTCGATGTGTGCGAGTTCGGCCGGATCGAGGCGAAGGTCGACCTGGGCGCCTCCTGGCGGAAGTCCCAGCTTGTCTGCTGCCCGGGCACTCAATCGGACGGCCGAACCGGCAGGAGCACGGTCATTGACGCGCACTGTGACCGTCCTGCGCCGAAACGTCACATCCACCAGCGTGCCCATCGGGAGGTCGGGGTGCGCCATCGTAAGGCGCTCCGGATTGTAGTGCTCCCCACTCGCCGTTGGTCCGCCGCCAGCCGCACTCCTCACGGCCTCTACGGTCGCAAAAGGCTGATCGGTGCTGGTCGCCGACTGCGCCGATAGCTGGCCAGTCATCGCGCCGATAAGGAGTATTAGGGCAAGGAGTCGAGTCATCGAGAAGAGTGGGCGGAGTGGTGCCCTCGCGCAGCGAATGGTATGCCGATTGTCCGTCTTTCATTCCGACGGATGGAAAGAAAATATTCCCGGTTCACCGACGGCCCTCCGGCGCCAAATCGGCTCGATGTCGACCTCGCGGCCAGCAGTCGACACCATTCCTCGATGCGGCCGGGCCGCGTGAACCGGATGAGGAGATTACTCGGCCAGGCGAAAAACCACCGACTGCGCATCTGCGCGCGACACCTCGGTCATGAACTGCCGAACCTCTCCATAGCGCTGCGGCGGAAGCTGGGCCTGCCGCAGCGTGAGCGATCGGTTGTAGACGAGCTGTCCATCCTCGAACCGAACGGCCGCAGCATAGGAGGCGAAGTCGGTTTCTATCTCGATCGGATCAAAGAGCACTTCGGCCTCGGCGCCGTCTGGCAGAGAGATGACGACCTGATCGGAATCTTGTCGAGGAAAGGCAGTCAATTGCACGGGATGCGTGCGAACTGTTGACTCGCCAGGGACCGTCATGGGCGCACCGATGAGCGGTGAGAGGATCAAGCGACGCCCCGCACGTGAGGCGAAACTCGTCGCAGACAGCGACGCCTTGACCACCATCGCAGAGTCTGATCGGGTGAGCGATGCCGGCTGAGCAGCCTCCAGCGTCATTCTCGACACTCCAATCTCGTCGATCCACCACCGCTCGACGACATCCTGCGAGTAGGAGGTATGAAGCTCCCGCAACATCGCGACCATCTCCCCGCCGAAAGTCATGTCCATCTCAGCAGAGAGTGACCCATCCGAGGTGAGCGTGGCAGAAGCCACACTCGTTCTGCGATTGTCGGCGTAGGTAACAGACGGGGTTCGTACGAGCTCCGAGCCTCCCGGCCTGACCACCAGCGCGTGACGATCGAGCGACCCGTTCCCCAGCCGACCGAAGGGCAGCCATCGCGACGTCGCCTCGATCCATATGGGGTCGTCATCCAGAGGGACGTAGAGGACTACATGATTGAAGTTGTTGAAGGGGAAGCTGGGATCGACGTCTGGACGGTCAACGCCGATGAGGGCGGGATACGCCTCCAGGCCGGCCGCCTGAATGAGCGCCATCAAGTAGTTCGTGAGCGCCTTACAGTCTCCGTAGAGCCGCTCGTGGACGTAGGTAGCGTCGAAGGGCTGCCAACCGCCGATGCCCAGTTGCACACTCACGTAACGCATGCGCTCCTGCAGGTACTCGTAGAGGAGCCGCACCTGTTCGCGGGGCTCATCCGTCTGAGCTACGATGCGCTGAACGATGGCC
>JBJHBB010000113.1:0-6905 GCA_050485265.1 Rhodothermales bacterium
ATCGTCCTCGTCATCCTCGCCGTCTTCCGATCCCTGTTGTGGACGGCGTTGGCCGCACTGCCTCTCGTGGTCGGCGTGCTGTGGATGCTGGGCGGCATGGTGCCTGCCGGCCTTGCCTTCTCGTTCAACAACCTGGTGGTGCTACCGGCGGTGCTTGGAATCGGCAATGACTGCGGTGTCCACATCGTGCATCGGTACCGGGAGGAAGGCGTGGGCTCGCTGGTTCGCGTGCTGCGATCGACCGGCGAGCACGTGGCGGTCGGGGCCGTGACCACCATGATCGGGTTCAGCGGCTTGTTGCTGTCCTTTCACCCAGGATTGCGCTCGATCGGCCTGCTGGCCGTGCTCGGCATCGGAGCGTGGCTAGTGGGGGCTCTCATCTTTTGTCCCGCACTTCTCCAGTACCTGGAGGACTCGCGACGACTTCCCTCTCAGAGCCGCCAAACGATGGACTGATCTCTGCACCATTGTGGTGATTTGATGAATCACCCGGCCTATGTAATTGTCTAATAAGCCATTGGGCTCGACTCCCGATCGTCGGTTAAGCGAGCGATGGGACCTCTTCCGAACAATTAGGCACCGCGACTGCCCCGACACACGCTACTCGTTTCGAGTCGCCTCAGACTGAGCCTCGCGAAGCTTCTGCTCGGCTCTGGCTCGCTTGCGCTGCACCCGGCCAGAGAGGAAGATAGAAAACTCATACAAACCCACCAGAGGAATAGCCATAATAAATTGGGACAGCGGGTCTGGAGGCGTCAAGAATGCGGCCATCACCAATATTACAATCAGAGAATATTTACGACCTACCTTTAGTCTCTCTGGAGTCAGAATTCCAATAGTTGACAAAAAATAAACGACGACTGGTAACTCAAACAACAAACCAGCCCCAAACGTCCACGTAAGTACTAGTGAGAAATATCTTGATATATCGAACTCATTTAGAATTACGTCGCTAATTGTGAACTGCGCAAAAAACTGGAGCGCAAGCGGAGTGAGAATCAAGTATCCAAACAGGATTCCGAGTACGAAATAGAACGTTGCGCCAACAGCGGCGAAACGTAACCCCTCCTTTTCGTGCTGGTACAGGCCAGGCTCCATGAATCGCCACAGCTGGTAGACGACCACCGGCGACGCCACGATCAGTCCGGCCGATAGTACTGTGCCCACAAAGGCAAAAAACTGACCCGTCACAGTCCGATTCTGGAGCACCACGTCCACAGCCTCCATACCGAACAACTGGTACATGAAGAACGTGGACCGCGTCGGACCAAGGAGCAAGCGGTCGATGACCCATTCGGCGAAAAACAGGCTCGCGCCCGCGCAAAGCACGATGGCCGCGAGGCTCTTCAGGATTCGCCAGCGCAACTCCTCGAGATGATCGAGGAATCCCATGTGGCCGCCCTCGCCGTCAGACTCCGCTCCGCCTCCGTCGCCGGACAGACCGGCGCCAGCGAGCTTCTTCCGCAACAGGGCCGGAGGGGATATCGCCATGGACGGGGCTAGGGTGTGGGCCTGAACCTACAACGATCGAGATCGTCCTCGCGCTGCACCCCGGTGTGCATTATCGCTGAGGATTACCTATCGGCGCCCGTCCGAAGCGGCGGGACTGCCACCGCGCACATTCTCCCGAAGGTTGAGCTCGAGCAGGCTCTCGACCCATAGCCCGTCGTTCTCGAGCCGCGACTTACCTCCACTCCATGTGAAGTTGAACAGCGTCATCACGCCGGCGACATCAAACCCGTCCGACTGAAGAAGAGCTACGGCGCGCGCGGCGGACCGTCCACTGTTCAGAATGTCATCGACCAGCACCACGGGTGCCCTCCGATCGAGCGGTCCTTCGACAAGCCGACGCCGGCCGTACGCTTTGCGCCGCTCGCGAATGAACCCCCCGCGGAAACCAGGATTGCCCTCCTCCGCCGGCTTGGCGAGCACCGCACATACGATTGGGAACGCGCCGTAGCCAAAGCCTGCGACCTGGTGCACGCCTCTAGCTCGAAGCCGTTCGGACAGCACGTCCCCGATCTCCTGAAAGATCTCGCCCTCCAGCATCGGGATCCGCGTGTCGAGCAACCAGCCAATCGGTTGCCCTCGAGGGTCGGTAATCGCCTCCTGATCCCTGCGCACCAGCGCGCGCTGATAGAGCTGGTGGCCCAGCCTTGCCAGTGCGGATTCAGGTATGGCGCTAAAGTCGCTGGGCATCGAGAGAGGATACGCGTTCCGGCAGATACTCAAGTATCGGCGCGATCGCAGAATCTTACAGATTACAGAAGACTACGCCAAGCTAAGAACAGCGGCGTGCTTTTCAGCGCGCGGTTCGAGCAAACCAGACGCCTGGAACATTCGTTCCGCTATGAGCCTCTGGATTACCCGGCCTGCGGCAACGAATAGAGCGGGTATTGCTCACACAGCGCGCGCACGTCCGAGGATACGGACGCCAGAACCTTCTCGTCCCCATCGCTCGACAGCACTCTGTCGATCATCCGCACTATGTCGCGGAAGTCACCTTCCGCAAGACCGCGAGTCGTAAGCGCCGGCGAGCCGATCCTGATTCCGGACGTCACGAAGGGACTTTCGGAATCGAAGGGGACCATGTTCTTGTTAACGGTGATGTCGGCGTGCTCGAGGAGTTCCTCGGCTCGCTTGCCGGTAAGTCCCTTCGAGCGAAGGTCGATGAGCATCAGGTGATTGTCGGTCCCTCCCGACACGAGGTCGTAACCGAGGTCGACGAACGCTTCGGCCATCGCATTGGCATTCGACATGACCTGTTCCCCGTAAGAACGAAAATCGTACGCAAGCGCTTCTTTAAAGGCGACGGCCTTGGCCGCGATTACGTGCATCAAAGGGCCGCCTATTACGCCGGGGAAGACCGCACTGTCCAACAGTTCGGAGATCATCTTGGGCCGGCCACTCTTCCACGTCTTACCAAAGGGATTCTCCGTATCGCGTCCCACCAGAAGCATACCTCCCCGCGGTCCCCGCAAAGTCTTGTGGGTCGTGGTGGACACGACGTGCGCGTGGGGGAGGGGATCGTTCAGAAGTCCCGTTGCGATTAGGCCTGCAGTGTGCGCCATATCGACCCAGAGCATGGCATCTACTTCGTCGGCGATTTCCCGGAACGCAGCGTAATCGAAGTCACGCGAGTATGCGCTGGCACCGACCGATATCATCCGCGGGCGGACCTGGAGAGCCGTCTGCCGGACCTTGTCCATGTCGATCCTCCCTGCGAGCGGGCCAGTCCGCTCGACGCCGTAGAAATGAGCCTCGTACATGATGCCCGAGAAGTTGACCGGGCTACCGTGGGTGAGGTGCCCTCCGTGGGCTAGATCGAGCCCCAGGAATCGATCTCCTGGATTCATCAGCGTCATGTACACCGCATGATTGGCGGTGGCACCGGAGTGTGGTTGCACGTTGGCCCAATCCGCTCCGAATAGCTGCTGAGCCCTCTCGATGGCCACGCTCTCCACCTCGTCCACGAACTGGCATCCTCCGTAGTACCTCTTGCCCGGACGGCCTTCCGCGTACTTGTTGGTCAGCGCTGTCCCCATAGCCTGGAGGACGGCTTCGCTTACGAAGTTTTCAGACGCAATGAGCTCGAGCCCGTCGTTCTGTCGCTCGATCTCTCGGACGATGGATCCGAAGACATCTGGGTCCTGCTCGCGGAGTTGCTGCATTCTATGATCCTTGGTGGACCGGCAAGATAGCCGCGGTGCTTGGGGCCGTCTCCTCAACGCAGCTGGTCGGGTCGATCGATCTCAATGAACGTGTTCGCAATGCCGAGAAATCGCCACTCCTGGCCTGGCATCCCTACTGGCGCCATGTCGATCGAGTAGACGCTCACAACCAAATAGTTCGACCTCGAAGCGGAGTTGCGAGCCAACCTGCCGGCTAGCGCGCCTCCCAACTCCCCGACCAACCCGCCCCAGGCTTGTCCAGACGCCTCGCGCTGCACGATGGTCACCACCGTGTCATCTACGAACTCTTCGAATCGGTCGTAGCCAGGATTCGTGAGCGCAAGGGCGACGAGAATGAGCGAGAGAATAACGACGGCAGTTCGCACAGCGCAGCTTGGACTGAGATACGTGGTGGGCGTGCGCTCCGTCATACGAGAGGCGGTGTACCAGGCTCCCCACTTCGCAACAACTGTGGATGCCGCGGTGGAGGACTACGTGCCAATGTGGACAAGCCAGCGGCAGTGTTACCCTGTCATCAGAGGCGTCTCGTCAATAGGGTAGGGCCCACCAAGTACCCCAGGCTTGCTAACAGCACAAAGTGGTGCGCAGACAGTGGATGAGAGGTGGATAACGAGAAGGTTCTCAGGTGAGGGGTGGTTGAAATGTGCACACTGCTGTCGATAGCCGCTATTTCCCGGCCGTTTACGATTAGCTAACATGAGAGAGAACGTGGACAAAGCCGGGGATATGTCTGTCTGATATCAACCCTAATCCACGTAGCCTCGGGGAATCCCCCATGTCCACATCTCCACAGCCCCTACTATCACTTCTATCTATTAAATAATCTTAATTAGAAAGAATAAGGGGCCGGGGAAATGTGGAGTAGAGGATTCAGCGCCACTGCACGCGCTCGACAGAATGTCCATCCGTCCTCAGCCACACAGCACCCTCACGGCTCGTCTTCACCACGGTTGCCCCGACGCTCCTCCAGCGTTCCACAGATTCAGGTGACGGGTGACCGTAACGATTTCTGCGGGCTAGCTGCATGACGGCCTTGCGCATGGAGCCACACGCCGCGACATGAGCCACCAACTCTTCCGTGCTGCTGGTACGCGAGCCATGGTGGGCCACCTTGACCACATTGCTGCAGAGCGCCCGACCGTATCGAGCGACAAGAGTTCGCTCAGCTTCGGCCTCGACATCACCCAGAAGTAGTATTGACACGTCTCGATACGTGATTCGAAGCACGACGGACGCGTCGTTCGTGTGAGCGTCGGTCTCCGGGCCTGGATGAAGCACCTGCACGCGAACGGACGGGTCGAGGTCCAGCGCGTCGCCGGCGCGAAGGCTTCGCAGAGGCACTCCGCGTGACGCGACCGAATGGAGTTTGCGGTCGTAGAGATCAGATTCGAACCGTTCTCCGTTGTCGTAATACGCCCTCACGTTGAGGTTATCGATGACCGCCGGCGCGCCGCCCAGGTGGTCGGAATGAGGGTGTGAGATGACCAGCGCGTCCAGCTCGCGAATCGCGAAGCGTTCGAAGTGAGGAAGCAAGACGCGTTCGCCGGCATCGCCGAATGGATCGCTGGGTCCGGCGTCGTAGAGAAGACGCTTCCCGTTCGGAAACGTCACCAGAACCGCGTCACCCTGGCCGACGTCAAAGAATATCAACTCGAGTGGGGAAGGGGATCCGCCGCGCAGCAATGGTTGCCAGACGAGCGCTGCTGCGCACCCAGTTGTCAGGAGCAAGGATCGCCATCGGTGGCGGGGTCGCGGAAGCAACGCGACGGTCGCTACGGCGAGAACAAGACAGGCCAGCGCGAGCGCGCTCGTCACATAGATGTCGATTGCGGTCCATCCAAAAAGGTGAAGGCCGAGGTCTCCTGTGTGAAGTAGGATCCGTGCGGCGAGATCCGCAGATGTGCCGGCCGCAGAGGCGAGCGCAGGAGCCCATCCGTGAAAGCCGAGAACGAGCAGTCCGCTCGCCAGCGTGATCGCCGTAGTGGGTATTGCTACCAGGTTCAGCGCGACACCGCCCATTGGAAGGACGCCGAAGTGTGCCGTGAGGACGGGCATCGTGCCGAGCGTCGCCGCCAGCGAGACGATCGTCAGGTTGGCGACATTGCGGAAAACGAATCGTTGTCGCCAACCGACTGGCAGGGGCTTCTGGAGCACAGGCAACAGAATTACGATTCCCCCGACCGCTGCAAACGACAGTTGGAAGCCGACATCAAAGAGGGTCGCCGGACGGATCAGCAGCAACACGATGGCGGCCGCTCCTAGAGAATTGAGCGTGTTGGCCGGGCGTTCCATCGCCTTTCCAGAAATGAAGGCAGAGGCCATCACCAGAGCTCTCGTCGCCGACGGCGGTCCGCCCACTACTGCGACATACGAGCCAAGAACGACTATGGTGATTGCAGCGCGCGACCATTCCACGGTTCGCCAGCGCAAACCAAGGCGGTGCAAGGTTGGCTTCAACAATCCGTAGAGCACCATCCCCACCAGGAAGACGTGCAGACCAGAAACGGCGAGGAGATGCGCGAGACCCGTTCGAGCGAACGTGGCTCTCACCTCGGGCGCAACGCCCGACCGGTCGGCCAGGAGCAGCGCTTCCAGCACCCCACGTGCCTCCGCCCCAGGAACGTTCTCGGTCAACGCATGGCGCACACGCTGGCGCGCCGCTCCGAGCAGCCTATCCTGTAATCGATGAGACCTCGCAAGGACAGCAACCGGCTCGGGCTCTGCGCTGGACACCACGGCATGGACACCCCGACGTCGGAGATGGGCTCCGTAGTCGAAGTCTGCCGGATTTCTCCTGGTGGGAAGGGGTCGCAAGGAGCCGACCACCGCCACGCGATCTCCCGGATTGATCTCGGGAATCGAGACCGGAGGCTCCGGCGGCCTGGGCTGCCAGATCGTTACCTCGGCAAGGCCTATCGTCGGGATCAGATCACCGTATCCGACGGAGTCGGCTCGCAATCGGAACTGAGTGCGTCGATCAGTCGATGTGATCGAGCCCTGCACTTTGCCGACGACCAACAGCGGAATCGAATGGTCAAACGAATCGGCCTCGACTGCCAGGTTGGCCAGATCGCTTTGCGTGGCCACATTCCAGTTGGCATAGCGCTGAGCACCCAAGAAGACCAGTGCCACGGCGATCGCCACTGAGGCCCGCAAGCGACGTGTTGTGAGGATCCGCTTCGAGGGAAGCGCGATCGCAATGCAAGCAAGTAG
>JBJHBB010000114.1:0-6891 GCA_050485265.1 Rhodothermales bacterium
GCGTCAACACCGTCGATCAGGCGAAGGTCTTTTTCCGAGGCGGCCTGGAGTCGGTGCACGATCCGTTTCTGCTCCGGGACATGGACGTGGCCGCCGAGCGAGTCGCCCGCGCCATCGACGACGGCGAGCGAGTTATGGTATATGGCGACTACGACGTGGACGGCACCACCGCTACGGCAGTGATGACCCACTTCCTCCAGGCACGCGGTTGCGAGGTGTCATACTTCATCCCAGACCGCTTCGTGCATGGCTACGGTCTGTCCGAGGTGGGCTTGCAGGAGGCGCGTCGACGCAATGCCTCACTGGTGATCGCACTCGATTGCGGCATAACCGCCGTCGATGAGGCGCGGCTCGCGAAGGAGCACCACATCGACCTCATCATCGCGGACCACCATGAGCCCGGCCCTGAGCTTCCCGAGGCGTTGGCCGTGCTGGATCCGAAGCGAAGCGATTGCAACTATCCCTTCAGCGGGCTCTCGGGCTGCGGTGTAGGGTTCAAGCTCATCCAGGCGACGCTTCAGCTTCTGAGCCGTCCCCCAGAAGACGCTCACCAATATCTGGACCTGCTGGCCGTATCGATCGCGGCCGACATCGTGCCCGTCCTCGACGAGAATCGAGTGCTGATGAGAGAGGGCCTCGAACGGATTCGCAACAAGCCCAGAACCGGGCTCAGCGCCATTGGGGAAGTGGCTGGCATCGACCTTCGCGCCATCGAGTGCTCGGGGATCGTATTCGGTCTCGGACCGCGCATCAATGCTGCCGGACGCCTGGGTAGCGCCGACCGCGCCGTCGACCTCTTCCTGGCGGAGGACATGATCCGCGCAACGCAGATGGCGCGCGAACTGGAGAGCGTCAATGTGGCTCGGAGAGATCTCGATGCGCGGACGCTCGCGCAGGCGCTGGCGCAAGCAGCAGTGTTCATCCACGACGACCCGGCCGCGCTCGTCCTGTTTCATGAGGAGTGGCACCCGGGGATTCTGGGGATCGTGGCTTCGCGCGTTACCGAGCACTATCACCGACCCACGGTGATGCTCGCCGGGCGCGACGGGACTGCCAAGGGCTCTGCCCGCAGCGTGGGGAAGGTGTCGATCCTGGAGGCCCTGTCCAGTTGCCAGGAGCTGCTTTCCACTTTCGGCGGGCATGCCGCCGCCGCAGGGCTGGCGCTACCGACCGAGAACATCGAGCGCTTCAGGGAGGCTCTCCACGAGGCCGTCGCCTCGGCGACCAGGCCCGAGGATCTGCTACCCGAGATCGCGATCGATGCCGAGCTCGACCTCGCCGACGTAGACCGCGGTCACAGCGGCCGCTTCTGGGCCGTCCTCAAACAGTTCGGACCGCACGGCCCCGACAATCCGCGACCGGTCTTCTGGGGCCGGGGGCTCGAACAGGTGCGTGGGCCGAAACGCGTTGGACGAGACCAGAGTCATCTCCGGCTGACCGTCCGGCAAAATGGCTCTCGTGAGAGCATCGCGGTGATCGGCTTCGGGCTGGGTGATCGCTTCGAGGAGCTGCAGCGTGCCGAGCGTGCCGGACAGCGGATTGAGCTGGCCTTTTGCCTGAACGAAAACATCTGGAACGGTCGGACGAGCCTTCAACTCGAGGCCAAGGATGCTCGGGCAGAGGGGTAGGCGGGCGTCGATCGTGCCTAGCTTGGAGCGGTTTGATCCCCGCATCGTGGCCGTGGCCTCCCGCAAAATCTTGCATGTCGACATGGACGCCTTCTACGCGTCGGTGGAGCAGCGCGACGATCCGTCGCTCAGGGGGCGACCGGTGGCGGTGGGTGGGCGCAGCGATCGCGGAGTCGTGGCAGCTGCCTCGTACGAAGCCCGGGCGTTCGGTGTGCGGTCCGCCATGCCGATGGCGCGCGCTCGCCGCCAGTGTCCTGACCTGGTGGTGGTGCCGTCCCGATTCGAGGCGTACCGCGAGGCCAGCCGCCTCGTGAGGGAAGTCTTCCATCGCTACGCCGCGCTCGTCGAGCCACTCTCGCTCGATGAAGCCTACCTGGATGTCACCGAGCCGCTGCAAGGGCCACCCTCGGCCACACTACTGGCTCAGGCAATTCGACGTGATATCCGTGAGGCCACCGACCTGCCGTCCTCCGCGGGCGTGTCGTTTTGCAAGTTCCTGGCCAAGACGGCCAGTGGCATGGCGAAGCCCGACGGCGTCAGAGTGATCACCCCCGAAGATGCCCCTGCGATCATCGAAGCGCTGCCGATCGAGGACTTTCACGGTGTGGGACCTGCCACTGCCAGGAGGCTGAACGAGCTGGGGATTCGATGCGGAGGCGACCTCTTGCAGCGCTCTCGAGACGATCTGCGCGCCACACTCGGGAAGACAGGCGACTGGCTTTTTCGAGCCGCGAACGGATTCGACGACCGACCGGTCCGCTCAGATCGGATACGGAAGTCGGTCGGGGTCGAGCGCACCTTCGAGGTCAATGTGCAGGGAGAGACGGAACTCGAGGCACGCCTCCGGCCCATCGCTGATGAACTCGCCACACGACTCGCCAGGCACGAGCTTGCCGGCCACACGCTGACGCTAAAAATCAAAAGTGCCGACTTCCAGATCAGCTCGCGCTCCGAGAGTGTGCCGATCGCCATCAGTGAGGCACCTGACCTTCTCCAACTCGGCCTGCGCTTACTTGATCGGCCGGCCGTGCCCGACTATCCCGTCCGGCTCCTGGGATTGACGCTGTCATCGCTACAGTCGACGACACAGCAACCGGGAATGCAACTCGTCCTCGACTTGCGATCGACAGAAGAGATGACCTCGAGTCTGATCCACGAGCGAGCTAACGCAAGTGGGGCCGGAGCACAGACTCCGGCCCCACTGTTTCACCGACGATCCAACCGAGTGCTTAACGAATGACCGTGAGGCGCCGCGTTTCTACGAAGGTTCCTGCCTCCATACGGTAGATGTACACGCCGTTAGCGAGTGACAGGTCGTTGAGCGAGACTCGGTGGTACCCGGCCTGGAGCGACCCATCCACGAGGCGGCTGATCTCGCGACCACTGAGGTCGTAGAGCACGATGCGGACATGCTCGGCCTGTGGCAGAGCAAACCCGATTTCCGTCAACGTACTGAACGGGTTCGGGAAGTTCTGATCGAGTGCGAAGCTATCCGGCAGGTCCTCTCCCACCTTGAGGGCGGATTCCAGCTCGGCGACTGGCCCAGTTGGCCGTGGCGCATCTCCCGAGAGAATGTTGGCCTTCAGGATCTCGATCTGCGCGATGAGGTCGTCTCCTTGCTCCTGTGTCAATACGCCGTTCTCCACGAAGTCGGCGATGTGGTTGATCATTGCGGAGAGCAGATTAAGAGCCGCCGTTATCTGGCCATTCGACGCCATTCGTTCAGCGTTGGCAAGCTGTCGCAAGAGCGAATTCGCCTGCCCACCGTTGAGCACGCCGTCGTCGCGAAGAGCCTCGATCATCTCGCGGATGCTGGCGAACGTGGTACAGGTCGCAGGCATGTCGAAGGCTTCTGTGCCGTCATTTCGACTACTGGATAGACCCTGATCGGCGGTATAGCCGAGGCCACGGCGAGCGAACGAACCCCAGATGGTGCACTGGTTGGCGCCACCCGTGAGGGCTTGTTCGGCCGCCAGGATGGCGTTGCGCCCGTCCACAAACCCGGGATTGCAGCCCTGCAGTTTCAATCCCTCCATCACCAACTGGATCGCAAGGTTGTTACCTCCAGTGCTCCAGTCGGCGTAGACATCCGGGTTGAATCCGTGACGATCGACCAGATCGCGCGTCATGTCCCACAGCATCGTGGCCCACACGAATCCTATTCCGTGAGGCTGGCTCAGGCCAAATTCAGACTTGATATGGTCGTACGTGCGGCTGTTGATTGCGAAATCGCGCGTGTAGGGATTGGGGCGGATTCCAACTCCAGTGGGTGCCTGATTCAGGGCGTACGTCCCGATTCCTCGTGTTTCGACATTGTTGTCGGTGAACACGAGGCCGAAGTAGTCGCTCCAGCCCTCGCCCATCTGCTCTTGACCGCCTAGGCAGTTGATGCCAGGTCCCCCAGTCAGGCGAAACGAGATACCGTGAGCGTACTCGTGGACGATGATTCCGGCGTCCAGGTCCCCGTCCAGCCGCGGATCGGCCGTCGTCCAGAGGTACATCTGCATGCGCGGTGCACCGCCGTCTGCCGCGGGCGTGGAGAAGTTGGCATTGTTGGTACCCCCTCCATCCTGGGCTTCGGCACGCACATAGTCACCTCCGACCCCGCCACGTCCATAGTTGTTCACCTGGAAGTTGCCGGCCGGCTCCGTAAACCCGTACTGGTACGCGATGTCGTGGGTGACATTGTTCCAGTAGAAGAGGTTGGTGACGGCCGCCTCCCAGTAGTCACGCGGATCCAGCGTGAAGTCAATCGGGAAGTCGAACGCGAGCGCTGGACCGCCTTCCGCCTCTGAGTCGGGTGAGGTGAGTTGGACTGCCCCTGCGACAGGAAGGCCACCTGCCTTGATGGCGTTACCATTGGCTTGAGAAATCATCACGGACGGAATCGTGATTGTCGCGCTGGTGCCTCCCATTGCGATTGGCGCTCCCGCCACGTTGTTGACAACGACGACCGCTATAGCACCTGCGGCCTGTCCGTTCTGCACCTTCTCCACAAAGGTGCACGTGCCGCGATCCACGAGTGCAATAGCGCCTGCGGGGAAGCCGATCAGTGCTGAGCAGGCCTCGCTAGGGTTGGCCGTTCCGTCATTGGCGAGCACAATGTTGCCGGAATGCACCAAGGGCGTAGTACCGAACGACGCGGCCACCGCAGGGTAATTCCCTGTCGCAGGCCCCTGACTCACTGTCACATAGAGAGCGGTGTTAGCAGGTGTGTTGGAGTTGTTCCAGTCTGTGTAGGCATGGACGTTGTTGCCCCGGCTGATCGTGAATTCCGGGCCGGGTGCGCCATCGGTGTCGTGCCAGCCAAATGGTGACGCGACTGGATGGGCCGGATTGGTGATCAGCACGCGCCCGTCGGCAGGCGGTGCAGGACTTGTGTGAATCGGGCTCTCGACCAGCGGACCGTATACTCGGTAGCTCGAACCGTCCGGCACGCCCACGAAGGAACCGAAGCTGGCCCGAACGCCGAGCATCCCTTCCTCCAGGAACGAGGACTGCTGCGGGCTTGCGACCATCGGCGCCAGACTCATCATGGATTCGTTGCCCCAGTGGTCATGACTGACATAGTCCTCGACGCTGATGACCTCGTTGGTGCCAGCGTCCACTGCGATGGCCCAGTAGTGCTGAGCATCGAGTTGATACAGCTCCACGAGCCAGGCCAGGCGAACTGATTCGTGCTCATCACGTGCATACACGAGGTGCGCGGTGATCTCCTCCAGAGCAATGCCTCCGGTAGAGTAGAGTTCAACCGGTCGGAATGATCGGCTTGCGGCCTGGCGTGTCCCAACGCGACGGATAGGTTCGGTCGGCTCGAGCCCTACCATTTCCGCAACGGTCTGGATTGCCGTTTCGGCATCAATGCCCTGGACCGACCGGCCGGCGACGTCTGCAAGTTCAGCGTAGGCTCTGCTTGCCGCGTGCACCAGAGCGCCGGAGCGATCAAGGCCTACGTTCACGACGCCGTGATGGAGGGGTATGCCGTTGACGTGCTGCTGGAAGTAGAAGTGAGAGATTCCGGTGGGAGCGCTGAGGTGGCTGCTGACGTACGCCAGACTGGAAGCGTCGGACCGCTGAAGATTCAGGTCCTGTGCATTGGCCTCGATGTAGGAGAGGGCCGTCTGGACCGTCGGTTGCTGGGCCGTAGCCGGCAGCGCGAGTAGCGTCGCGGCAATGCCTAGTAGCATCCCGCGAGAAATCGATGTAGGTAACATGACGCTGAGGGGGGGTGGGTGAGGATGTGCGGACCTTAGGCTGCGGCTCTCTCGAGACTCGCCGCCATCGATCCCAGTGATGTCCACCCACGACTCGCTGCGAATGCAGCCCGCATGCTCAGCCCCTAAGCTGCCATGCCTCCCCTGCCCAGATCCCGGGCCGTCAGATGGACGCGGATGCGCAGCATAGAGAGAAAAGCGGCTCGCTTAACGGGCTGGCAAGTCGGAAACAAAATAAAAACAGAGATATCAGTGTAACATGTGTTGGCTGGCGGTGTCTCGCGAGAGGCAGGTGAGATCCTCACTTGCGCCGCTTCTGCAGCAGCCAGCCGCGGCGCACGGCCCGCGGCTCCTCGACCGTAACGAAGGCCCGATCGTCCCATTGATCGATGAGCTTCATGATGTTCTTGATCTCGCCCCGTCGCGCCACGGAGTACACCACTTCGACCGGCCCCTGTCGGCCTGCTGCTGCGAACTCGGTGGCTCCGTGACCATGCTCACGAAGAGACTCGGCGAGGCTTCCCGCCGGCCGGCTCGAAATCACGCGGACGGTCGCCAGGCCGAAGGCCAGCTTCTCCTCCACCCAGAGCCCGACCACGGTGCCCATCGCAAAACCGCCGGCGTAACCAACCACGTGCAGCGGACTGTCCAGAAACCGGATCGCACTACCGGCCGCGAATAGCCAGATCATCACCTCAAAGAAGCCGATAAACGGTACGATCAGGCGCTGGCCACGCACGGCTAGCAGCATCCTCATCGTCGCCATCGAAACGTCAATTATGCGCAATCCGAAAATGACGAGCGGGCCCCATGGGCCTGCGAAGAGTAGTTCGAGGGTTTCCATGACGGCGATGGCTCGCGATTGATTTGGGGGCGTGGTTACGCCTTCTGCACCGATCAAGTCGTGGGGACTCGAAGGATTTCGACCCGGTACCAGGCTGACCTCCTCTCCCTTCAGCGATTACCTTCCCTGGAGTATGCAGAACCAGCGATCATGAGCCCGCCCCCGGGTTATTCCACCGTGTCGCCGTACCTCATCACCTCTGATG
>JBJHBB010000115.1:0-1115 GCA_050485265.1 Rhodothermales bacterium
CAGGCGCAGGTAGTTGACATTCCGATGTGGTACGCCTCCGAGGACTTCGCGTACTACACGCAGGCACTGGCGGGCTGCTTCTATATCGTTGGGGTGAGGAACGAGGACCTGGGGATGACGCACGGCCTCCACACGCCTCGGTTCACGATCGATGAGGAGCTCCTGAAGCTGGCCCCTGGACTAATGGCCTTCGCGGCCATGACCATCGACCCCGAAGTGTGATGATGCACGAGCGCCCACCCTATCCCGGCGTCACCCGTGAAGGGCTCGACTTCCTGCGGCAGCTGCGCGAAAACAACGAGCGGGAGTGGTTCAAACCCCGGAAGCACATCCTCGAGGACGAAGTCATCGAACCACTGCGATGCCTGATCGATGACTTCTCGCGTCGAGCCGCCGAGCGCAACCTGCCATTGAGCGGCGATCCCAAGCGGTCCATCTTCCGGATTTATCGTGACGTCCGATTTTCGTCTGACAAGCGTCCGTATAAGACACACGTCGGGCTCTTTCTGACCCGAAACGCCGACAAGAATGAGCCTGGCGGCGTTTATCTGCACCTGGAACCGGACGAGTCCTTCCTCGGGGCCGGCTACTGGCATCCCGAATCCAAATTCCTCCGGCGCTGGCGCACCGCCCTCGCTGCCGAGCCCGAGGCGTGGTTCGATGTTGTGAGCTCGCTAGATCGCCGCGGGCTGACCGTTGATGAAGGGGAAATGCTCAAGCGCATGCCCCGCGGCTTCCAGGAGCACGCCGGCACGGAACTCGACCCGTGGCTCCGCCGCAAGAGCTTCGTCACGTCGCGACGCCTGCCCGACGAAGCCCTGCTCACACCCGCGCTCACCGAGAACGTACTGGAGTTCGCGGCCGATACCCTTCCCCTACTGGAGTACGGTTGGCGTATTCAAGAGTGAGCCGGACAACCGCTGAAGTACACATCAGCGGACTTGACTTGACCATTCCTTGACAAAACATAGGCGCCGCAGTAAACTGACGTCGAAACCAAGCGGAGGAACCGTCTGAACAATTGTGACCGCCCTTAATTCATTCAACCGAATAGGATCAGCCATGCGGTCGTTTCAGATTCTCTCGCTATCAGTTGTTCTACTTCTGGTCGCCGG
>JBJHBB010000115.1:1125-2154 GCA_050485265.1 Rhodothermales bacterium
CCGCTGCTGCCGCTTCACGATGGCAACTCCTGGACATTCCAACGGACCAACGCCGCAGGACAACAGTTCATTGACACTCTCTACGTTAGCTCCTCCTTCTCGCACGCCGACGAGACCTGGACGCATGTGGCCGCCAATGGGTCTCCAGTACTGATCGCGAGTGGATACTTCGTAGTGAGGGAGGATGGGTACTACAAGTCGGGTGGTCATCCCAATGAGTCCACTTTCTGGCCGCACTTGAAATATGCATACCCAGCGGTGGCCGGAACGACGTACACCATCGAGCCTGCCCCTTGGGTCGTGTCGGGGGCAGTATCGGTGGGATCGGGTATGACGAACGTCACCGTAGTGTCCACGGATGAGAATGTCCTAACCCCGTTCGGCGAGCGGACCGCGTACCGCTACCGATTCTCACTGGAGGAGTACTACGTCAACGGCGAGCCATACCAGGCTACAGACCTGTACTTCGACCGCGTGTTGGTTCCAGACCTCGGGTTTGTCGAACTGGAAACCGCATGGGTAACCGTGGACTTTGATGAAGGCACGGCGTCCGCGCTTGGCATCACGTCCTGGAAGTTGCTCGACGCTGATATCAACCCGTGAGGCTGTTGGTTGAGCGGGTCCCAGGCTAGAGCCCCGATCCGTCCGCCTTCCAGCGCCAGTGCTGCAGGATCGCGGCCTGCCGCGGTCCAAATCCATCACCGGCTTCGATCGGATACTGGGCGAAAACCTCAATCAGACGGGTCGGCCCCTGCACCAGCGCGGCTCCACCTCCGAGGGGACCGGCCGTGAAGACGTACTCTCGCAGGGCACCGGGGAAGTAACCGCTGTAGGTCAATTCGGCGAGCTGGTCGTGCGGCCGCGCTTCACGCGTAACGTGCTGCTCGATCCGTTCGACGGCCTGCTCGATGGTGACGCCGTAGTCGAAAAAGCGAACCTGTACGCTCGCCTCCTCCCCGAATGGTCCATCCGGCCGAAAAGTCACCTCGTTTAGATCTGTGGAAACCTCCACGCGCCAGTCAGGCGGGA
>JBJHBB010000115.1:2164-6851 GCA_050485265.1 Rhodothermales bacterium
GAACAGGGACAACTCCATGGCGTCCGGGAATCCCTCGATCCACAGTGTGTCCGTTATGACCGGCGGCCGCGCCTCGGCCCAACCGAGCGAATCGGCTTCGAACTCCAGCGTGTCAGCCATCGGGCTGCGCTCGTGCCGGACTTCGCGCTCCTCGGGGCTACATGCCGCCAGGCAGAAAGTCACAATGCCGAGCGATGCGAGTAGCCGCAACCCGTACATGGCGTCTGCCTATCCAGCGGCGGGGGTCACCGCCTCGACGCGACTGATCTGAGGGACCGCCCGCTTCAGGGCTTGCTCGATCCCCGCGCGCAGGGTCATCATGCTCATCGGACACGTTCCGCACGCGCCGAGCAATTCCAGCTCGACCACCATGTTCTCCGTCACGGACTGCAACCGCACGCTTCCACCGTCCGCCATCAGGTAGGGACGGATCTGATCCAGCGTCTCCTCGATGCGCTGATGCAGCGCCGGGTCCTCGTGATGAACGGTCTCGGTCATGGCGTTTTCGGAGTTCGGTCGAGTATACGTTCACTCCCTGCCGGCGTTCGCGGCGGGACGGCGAATTAGCGGTACAGCACCTCGACCCTGGGCGTCGGGGCCTGCTCTGCGTTGCGGATCGAAACCTGCTGAGCCGTGTGCTCCGCAACGACTCGGAGGGCACGAGCAGCGTGACTGTCCGGATCAGAAACGATGACCGGCGCTCCACGATCGCCACCTTCGCGAACTCCCTGCTCAATCGGGACCTCGCCCAGCAGCGGCACACTCAGTTCTTCGGCGAGTCGTCGCGCCCCCCCTTCCCCGAAGAGGAAGTACTTGCGATCAGTCATGTCCGGCGGTGCGAAGTAGGCCATGTTCTCGACGATCCCCAGCACGGGGACGTTCACGTTTCCAAACATTGCCACACCCTTTCGTGCGTCCGCCAGCGCGACCGTCTGGGGCGTGGACACGATGACAGCACCCGTGAGCGAGATCGTCTGGACGATCGTCAATTGAATGTCGCCGGTGCCAGGAGGCAGGTCGAGGATCAGGTAATCGAGCTCGCCCCACTCGGCATCGTTCAGAAACTGGCGCACGGCACTCGATACCATCGGGCCGCGCCAGACGACCGCGTGCGTGGGGTCAACCAGGAAGCCCATCGAGAGCAGCTTGATCCCGTGACGTTCCAGAGGGATGATCTTTTTGTTCTCGTTTACGCGCGGCTTCTCATCCTCGGGAATCCCGAACATCGTGGGGATGGAGGGTCCGTAGATGTCGGTGTCGACGAGGCCAACTCGCGCTCCGGACTCAGCCAGTCCCAGCGCGAGGTTAACGGCGACGGTGCTCTTTCCTACTCCGCCTTTGCCGCTGGCCACAGCGATCGTGTTTTTCACTTGAGCCGCGCCGCTGTCAAGCTGCGGCGGCATTTCGCCAGGACCTGCCGCTGCCCCTTTGCGCGTCGTGACGTTAGCCGTGAGGTTGACCGTCACCTCTGCATCCTGCGAGAGGTGCTCACGTATCGCGGCCTTGCACTCGCTTCGTATGTGCTCCTTCAATGGGCACGCCGGCGTTGTGAGGACCACCGTAAAGGACACCTGGTTGCCATCGACCTGAACGTCCTCGATCATGTTCAGCGTGACCAGATCCCTCCCGAGGTCCGGCTCGATCACATGTCGGCGGGCGTCCAGTACTTGCTCGCGGGTCATGACTTCGACGTTCGATTGAGGCGGGCGCTGATCACCGCAGCCCGGGACGAGGGTTCCGTCTTTGCGGTAATTGCGCGCACGCCCTTTCGCCCCATCTTCCCTCTCCGTGCCAGGCCGGCTTCTCGGCACCGGGTATCTTTCGCGTCTTTGCGCAAATGGCCCCGCCTCCTCCCATAGACGCACCCTCGCGGCCGATCAGCAGTGACCCAATGGACGCTCAGAAGAGCGTCTCGATGCGCAGTCTGATTCTGCCGATCGGGCTCAGCACGGTGGTGCTCGGGATCGTCCTCTGGGCCACCTACGAGCCGGACACCTTCCGGCTGATGGGTCAGATGAACGTGGGCGTGATGGCGCTGGCGCTCGGGGCGGTTGGCCTTCGCATTCTGTTTAGCGGCCTCAGACTCACGTACCTGGCCCACGGCAATCTCTCGACGGCAGGCGGAATACGCGGAGGCCTCGCCTGGGACTTCATGAGCGCCGTGACACCGTCGGCCGCCGGCGGCGCTCCTCTCGCCGCCTACTTTATCGCGCGGGACAATCGCATGCCGGTCGGCTCGGCCACTGCCATCATGCTTTTCAGCATGCTCGCCGACCAGATCTGGTTCGCGGTCGCCATTCCGGCTGTGCTGCTGCTTGCGCCCTTCCAAGACGTCATCCCGGACACGCTCGGGGCGATCGGTGCCGGCACCCTGGTGATGTTCATGGTGCTGGTGATGCTGTTCTCGTTCTTCTTCGCGTACGCGATGCTCGTGCGCCCGTCGCTGTTCGAGTGGCTGGGTACACGTCTCGTCCGGATTCGCCTGCTACGCCGCTTCGAGGGGCGGGTCAAGCGGGAGTTGGTCTCGATGAGGGAGCGCAGCCGCGTATTGCGACGCCAGCCGGCCAGGTTCTACGCGGCCATCATGGGCTTCACTACCGTGATATGGCTCATGCGCTACGCTACGCTGGTTCTGGTGATCATGGCCGTCGTGCCCGGCTTTGACGCGGTCAATGGTTTTCTGCGAACCATGGCTATGATGCTGACCGGTCTCATCATTCCCACTCCCGGAGGCTCCGGCGGGCTAGAGGGGCTTTACGTCGTTTTCCTCGCCCCCATGATGCCATCGGCGCTCGTGGGTCCGACGCTCATCACCTGGCGACTGCTTTCGTATCACTTGTTCATTGCGCTGGGGGTCGCCGTGCTGTTCCAGCACATGAATCGCAGGAAGTCCGGTAAAGCGGGGCGCCCCCTCACCAATCGTCCCTCCCGCCGACGGGTTCATGCAAAAAAGGGATGACCGGCGAGCTCGCCTCGCGGATTTCGACTTCAGGGGGATTCACGAGCGCCTGCACTTCGGCACGGCCTCGGATCGCTATGCCGGCTGGCTGGGGCAGATCTATGCTCGAGAACTCTGGGGCGATCGCGTCTCCAGCCGAAAGCGTCGGCTCGGCGGGGAGTCGTTCGTTGAGGAGCAGGTACCGATAGATTCCGTCCACGACTACTTCCGTCACTTCTCCACCCTCGAGCTCGACTTCACCTTCTACCGGCCGCTTCTCGAGGATGGAGGCGAGGCGGGTAGCAACTACTTCGTGCTCCGCCGTTACGCCGAGGCAGCTCCAGCCGATGCACGCTTCATCCTGAAGGCACCGCAAGCGTACTCGGCTCGCGTGCTGCGATCGGACAGCGGGTACGCCGCCAACCAGACGTATCTAGACGCCGAGGGGCTGCAAAAGCGCTTCCTTGAGCCTGCACTCGGACTGCTTGGACAGGACAGGTTGGCTGGCGTGCTGTTCGAGCAGGAGTACAACCGGGTTAGTTCCTCACCGGAGCCTGAGGAATTCGCAGGCGAGCTGGACAGCTTTCTGGACCGACTACCTGCGGGAGGCCCACAGCTCCACTTCGAGATTCGCTCTCCCCACATGTTGTCACCGCAGTATTTCGCGCTCCTGCGCGAACGAGGTGCTGGATTCTGCTTCAGCCACTGGACCTACCTACCCGCGATCAAGAAGCAGTGGGAGATGGCCGGTGGATCGGCGGACATGGCTTTCTCGGCGCAAAACGGCGAGGTAGTCATGCGCCTTCTCACACCCAGGGGTATGCCGTACGCCGAGGCTTACAAGCAGAGCCACCCGTTCGACCGGGCGCTCCCGTCGATCAGCGAAAGCGCCGAGGGGCTGCGCATGGTAGACGAGGCCACGGCGCTCGTGATCCAAGCGCTCGAAAGCGGTCGCACCGCCAACGTGATCGTCAACAACCGGGCGTGGGGGAACGCGCCCCTCCTCGCTCAGGCGATCGGGGCACGTTTCATGGAGTTCGCTGTCGAACGCGGTCTGTAAGGACCGCAAAGAGCCCTACAGCGGGGTGGTTGGCTTCGCCGCAGGATTCGTCGCGTGGTCGCCGTGCGTTGACGAGCCGTCACCGGTTGACGAATCGAAGTCGGCAGTGTCCGGTTTGACCGCGCCGCGCCGATACTCTTCGAGCGTGAACGAGTCGACCTGGATCGCATCGCGGCGCGCCTCGTCCGCAGCAACGATCGTCTCCGCCTCTCGCTCGCTGATCAGCCCTTTGCTGAGCGCCTGCTCCAGAACGACCGCCTGGCTGGCCTTCCGAGGAAGATCCCCACTGCGGACGGCGTTCTTGATTCTGCGCTCGATGGTCTCAGCTTCGGTGGCGAGTTTAAAGGCACGCTCCAGTCGGCCGAGAGCCTCTTCTGGATCGGCTGGCACGAACATCTCTGCCGTCAAGCGCTCGCGCTGATCCCCGTCGACCTGAATCGCCTGTGCGATGGCCTGCCCGAGATCATCGGACGGGTACCACGAAATGGGGTTCACCCGGCTCCATGCGGCCATCGGTCCCCGGAACGCCCACGTCAGTCCTGGTACCTCCATGTTGGCGTACAGCCCGTCGAAAGCTCGCTGGATGCGCCATAGCGCGTGCTCCATCGACCATCGGACGAACGGAAGGTCTTCGGCCCGCCGCCCTTCTGCCTCGTAGCGCACCAGAACGGTCGCGCCGAGATACATCC
>JBJHBB010000116.1:0-6832 GCA_050485265.1 Rhodothermales bacterium
GTGCCGTAGAGTTAAGGGCGGATGTTCTTGGCGCGCGTCGCTACCTCCTTGCCGTGCGCTGCGAGGATGGCAATCAGCAGGTCGCTCGGGGCCTTGGGTTCCGGCTCGGGCTTCGGTGGTGCCGGTGGCGGCACGGGCGGGGCCTGCACGTCGCTGTACTCGCCCTCGATGGCGTCGGGGTACGCTACCTCGACCACCTCGTCGGCCTCGTAAGTCGGGTCGTAGGACTGGCCTGCGAGCGCAGCGATGGCGCTCATCTCTGCCGGGAACGCACGGCGCAGGGCCAGCGACTCCGCGCACTTGCCCAGCATCACGTCCGGCATCGCCTTCCATGTAGGCATGAGCTTTTGCTCCTTGCCGTACGTCTGGGCGTAGGACTCCCACCGGCAAACGGCGGTTGCCTTGCGTCCGTTCGTCCAGTCCTTACGGTAGACCGAGCATCGAGCGGCAACAGGGAACTCACCGACGCCTGTCCAGACCTCAGACCAGGTGCCGTTCACGTCCAGCCATTCGACCGGGTCCTGTCCGTCATACTTTCCGGTGCGCTCAGCGATGAGGCGCTGGCCGTCGATGCCGATCTGGATCGCCATGACCTGCGAGTTGGCCTGCGCGTCCCAGCGCTTCACCGCGTAAATCTGGCGCATGAACGGGTCGAGCCCGGTTCGCTTGCAGGTCGAGACGAAAAGCTCAAGCTCCGTGGGCGATGCGCCCCGGCAGATCGTGTTCGTGATGACGCGCATCTGCTCCGAAGAGAACTCGATCGGTGCCGGCGTCAGAATGGCGTCAGCTTTTACTAGTGCTTGGGTCATGTTTACCTCCGAAAATTCACGGGCGTGCCAGCAGCCCAGCACACCGTTAAAGTGCTCACCCTCGCAGCCCTCGCCGTGATGCACCGCGAAGCCGTCCGGGGTTACCGTCATGGGGTAGGAGCGCCCGCCGCGGGTCCGGGAAGCCACTGAGAAGTCGGCGTCCTCGGGTGTAGGTGCGGGCGTGTCGAGCCACGACTGCTGCCCCAAATGCCGGGCAAGCTCGCGGCTCAACTCCATCGCGGCGGCTCGCTTACTCATCGCCCGCCTCCACCTCCACGTCGCTGATTAGCATCACGGGCATGCAGTGGTACTGCGATGTCTCTTGAGATGCCTCCGCAACCCGTTCCAAAAGCTCTCTATCCGCAGGCGTCACTGAGAGGTGGAACACGGTCGTGTCGTCACACCCAGATAGAGCAATGCGAACAACCTGACGATTCTTACTCACCTCGCAGCCTCCGGAAGTCCTCATCGAGGGCGCGTTCGGTGTCTACGGACGGCCCGAGCAAGCTCCCGTCGATGGTGTCCAGGTCGCGGTGGGGCGGCTCTGACGCCTGCGGGCGCACCGGCACGCGTTCGGCATCCCACGCCTCGCGCGCGAAGTCCTCTAACTCTTCGGGCGTGTAGCCCAGTTCGTTGATCAAGTACCAGCGTCGGGAGTTCATCGCTGCGCCTGCTCCCAGGCTGCGAGGGCGCTTTCGCGCAACATGCAGCCGCCGTTACCGCAGCGACAGCCGAGCGTGTGGCCGGGGAAAACTATGAGATGTTCCAGCGCCGCCGCCAACTGCTCAGCCGCCGCCAGCCGCGACACGATCTCGCTCGGCAGCAGGGCATAGACTGCGTCGTGCAGGCCGTCAGGGCAGTAGCACCAGCGGTTCCATACCGCGTGCCATTTAGCTTCGGGTCGCGTGTCCGTCTCCGGCGTGGCGAGGAGGGCGGCGACTTCCCTCAAGTCGCAATCCGGTGAATGCTCGATCAGAAGGCCATCGTCCTTCGCTTCCTGCCCGCAAGGGCAGGCGTAGAAGAGGTGCTCAGCATCTCGCGTGTCGTACTCGTCAAGACAGTTGAAGTACATCTGCCGCAGCAGTTCACGTTCCTTGCTACTCATATGCCTGTGCCTCCTCCCATTCCTTGAGCGCATGAAGTGAAGGACAGGAGCCATCGCATTCCGTCAGTGCAATGACGTGCAGTGACGTGTGGGCTTGCTTCACGACTCTCGCCAACCGCTGCGCCGCGATTATTCGTTGGTCCCGAAACGACTCAGGTGAAACAGCCAGCCGTCTCCAGCAGTTCTCACACAAGCGAGCGCCCGCCCACTCATCCCAACTCTTCCCGAGCCGAAGGAGCGGCTTGTCTTCGCCGCAGACGTTGCAGAAACGGAGCGCATCCAGTTCCCGTTCCCGACTCACTTCGCCCTCCAAATCCCGTACGCCGCAGCCGCCAGTGCCACGCCGAGGTACCAGAGCCCCGCCATCTCAGCGCCGGTCATCGCTCGTTGTTCCTCGCTACGCGGGCGAAGAGGTCGAAGCCGTCGTCCTCGGCGGCGTCGATGCGCTGGATCAGTTCCGCTGCGCACTCGTCGCAATGCGCGTCACCGGGGCGCTTGGGGTAGCGCGGGGTCAGCCGGCCTTCCAGGTGGCGCGTCCGAAAACAGATCGCACATTCGTACCAGTGCTTCGTCCGGCCCCGCTTGTCCTTGTAGAAGATCACGTGCTGGGCTGGCAGGTAGTGCGCCTTGCCACAACACGGCTGCACCACCGGCGGGTCGGCTTGCTTCGGGTGCTGGATGCCGCCTCGCGGGTCACGGATGACGCGCTTGCTTGTCCCCACGTTGCTTGCCATGTAACAATCTCCTTGTCTCGTTCGTTTGTGTTTGCGAGGCCGGAAGGTGCAACTCCCGGCCCCGCCCTCGTTTCAGCGATACGCCACAGTCACCTCCCCTTAGCTGTCCTCACCTGATTGCCCCGGAGCCGTTCTATCGGTGGCGCTCAGGCCGGGGGCCTGTGCGTCTACGGGGGCCGAGTCCCGGCCCCGCTTGATGTCGTCTTCGCGCTGAAGGCATACCTGATGGCGCTCTAGCCAGTTCTCGACGCGGTTGAAGTAGGCAGTGTTGACCTCGATCGTTGCGCCACAGCGGCATGTGACCTTCACGTTGTCGCTGAACATCACTCCGCCTCCTTGACCACCCACACGACCGCCTTGCGCCCGCAGTGCGTCGGCCTGGTGCGCCCTGAGTCGGTCACACGCCCGAGCGCCATGAGCTTGATGCGCCGTGGCCGGTAGGTGTTGTCCTTGAGCCCCGTGGCTTCGATGCCCTCTTCATCCGTCGCGCCGTCGTCACAGCCCGCGAGGTAGCGCAGCACTCGCGCCTCCAGCTCGTTCAGTCCGTCGTAGATCGAGAGCGCCGCCTCTCGGCAACCCGCCGTAGGGTCGTCCTCGCTATCGACGCCGCAGTACGCGCCGTGCGCTGCGTGACCACATCGCGTGCACCGCTGAGGGATGACGTTGTGCAGGCGTGGGTCGCCGTGCTTGACGCACAGCACGCCGCAGCGGTGCGGCGTGCCCCAGCGCAGCAGGTCGGCGCGCTCCGTCGCCGTGAGCTGCGTGGGGAGCCAGTCGGTCGCTAGTTGGAGATCAAGGCTAAAACCGGGGTTTCTACCGCTAAGGAGATTAGGCATAGAAAGGATTCCCTTACTCGGCATGGCGCCATCGTCTAGCGGCCCAGGACACCGCCCTCTCAAGGCGGAGACCGGAGTTCGACTCTCCGTGGCGCTACCAATCAACCGTTTCTCAACCATCACGAAGGCAGCGTACCGAATCCCCATACGCATGTCAATACCGTTTCAGGGGAGATGTTGCGAATTCCGGTACGGGAGGCTATGATGCAACTAGACATGAATGCACTAGGCGCTCGAATATCACAAGCACTTGCGGACCAGGGTCTTTCGATTCGGGAGGGCGCTCGGCGCTCCGGCCTATCCCTTGGCCGGTTCGCCGATGTTCTCTATGGCCGCACAGCGCGCCCTCAACCGGAAACGCTTCAGGCTATCAGCAAGGGCCTGAACATCTCCTACAGGGAACTGGCACTCAACGCCTACGGCATCGTCCATGATGAGGTTGCGGTACCGGCGTAACTAGGAACCAGATTTCCCTTGTTACTCCACACCTGAACAATCCAATATTGCGCCGTCTGCAACATGTATTGCAGATGCGTGGCATGAAGCCCGAGATTGCGTCAGGACCGCCTTAGAGCTATACCGCCCGCCCCGGTAGGCTTCGCCGGGGTTTTATGTGGCAGTAACATGGATTGTTGCCGAGCGCGTCTTCTCGCGTTTTCTTCTTACCAAGGGGCGCTCTGAGTCAACGAGCCGTACATACCGCAATAATTTACGCTTCTACTGGAATCGTTTCCCCGGCCTCATCGACGCCTGCCACGATGACCTGGAAGACATGCTCTATCAGCGCCGCTGCGAAGGCGTGTCTCTCACGAAACTCCATCTAGACTTACAGGCGTTGCGTTCGTTCTTCACATGCGCTATCGCTCAAGGCTGGCGCGAATCGAACCCCACCGACGGCTTACGCATCAAGCGCCGTGAGACGCCGCCAGAAGCCCCGTACGACCCGGCAGAGATCAACGCCGTGACAGGAGCCTTGACACTGGAGCGCGACCGCCTCATCGCCTTGATGTTCGCCCGCACCGGCTTACGCATCGCCGAACTATGCGGCCTTTATTGTGAAGACATCGATTGGCACTCGGGGATGGTTCTAGTTCGCGGCAAGGGAGGGCAAGACCGATACATTGCCCCTCCCCATTGGCTCATGGCAAGACTGAGACTGTTCACTGGCAAGCGGGAGGTCGGCCCGTTGTTCTACTCGGAGCAAGGAAGACCATTAACGCCGAAGTGCTTCCGGCAGAATCTTGCCGCCGCAGCAGCCAGGGTGGGAATAAAGCATGTTCACCCGCACAGGTTCCGCGTGACGTTCGCGGTTGAGATGCTGAATCGATCAGGTGGCGATTTGCAAGCCGTTCAGTACCTACTCGGCCACAAGAGCATTCAGAGCACGATCCGGTATACAGAATGGAGCAAAGCCGAACGCGGTCTGTCTCTGATGCGCGAGGCGGCGAGTGAGACGGCAGCGGGGTAGAGCAATCTCAACCAAACGCCCCATCGGTAGCAATTGCCCCGGCGGGTAGCAAGCTGGGTTGAAAATGGAGCATTGGTAGACCCTGCTGGATTTGAACCAGCGACCTTCGCGTTATGAGCGCGCCGCTCTGCCACTGAGCTAAGGGTCTAGTTGGTGGCCTCGGTAGGATTCGAACCTACACTGAAACGGGTTTAAGCCGCTTGCCTCTGCCGTTGGGCTACGAGACCAATTGGAGCCGGTGGCAGGAATCGAACCCGCTGCCTGAGGTTTACAAAACCCCCGCTCATCCTAATGAGCTTCACCGGCGTTGGTTCCCCGCCAAGGATTCGAACCTCAACATCCTGATCCAAAATCAAGCGTCCTGCCGTTAGACAAGCGGGGATGGTACTCGGGGAAGGACTCGAACCCTCAACGTCCTGATTAAAAGTCAGGTGCTCTGCCCGTTGAGCTACCCGAGCAGTTGGCATAGGAGCGCCACCAGAGAAATGGTGAGTGAGTGGCGAGGGCCGATTGGGCTTGGACGCGCAAGCCCCCGCCACTCGGAGCGCTTACCTTGCACGCCCCCATTCTACTACGGTGCAGGCACGGCAGACACCGCTGCACTCGCGATGTCGCCGAGGCCGAGCTCGATGAGCACCGCCGTCACGACAGCGTACAGCAGCACCCGCCACGCGCTCAGCACGTTAGGGTGACGCGCCAGAAACGCCTCGATGTTCCCCACAAGGACCTCAACCATAGCCTTCCTCCTCCTTAGTGCTCCGCCGTCTCCCCGAGGAACACGGCCTGGAAGCCTGAACACAGCGCGCTGAAGTCCAGACGCTGCCCTGGTAGCGCCAGCACCCGGTCCCGGCCCCGTCCGTCTGCAAGGCAGTCGGCCACGTTGACCGCCGCCTGGATGATGCCCGCCCCCGTTTTCTCTCCTATCCTCGCCGCCAACTCGTACATCGCCCCGGCTGCTTCACGCTTGCCGAAGTGTGCTTCGATGTTCGTCGCGACCGGCGGGCTCAGGTTGATCTCAAGGTCGCCGTCCGTGTTGAAGTGGGCGATTACCTTCGCGTCACCGAAACGGCGTACCCAGTTGGAGCCCTCGCGCTCGAACCTGCCGATGGTCATCATGGCGTCGATGATCTCGGGGTTGTCGATGCCTTGGAGGCGAGTTCGACAGCACATCTACGGCCAACCTCCCGGTATGACGATGGGCTCTAGCTCGGGCTGCCGGTATCGCCGGTGCAGGTCCCGCGCGATCATGAGCACCAGCCAGCGCCGCGCTCGTGTGGCGCTTAGCACGCCGGCGGTGTGATCCATCGCCCCGTCTCCCGCTCCAGATAACCACCGCCCGGCGTCGTAAACGTCCCCAGCGCGTAGCTCCACCTCGACCCCCACCACTGACACGCGCCCCACGTAGAGCGCCCGTCCAGCCACCACTCGCCCGAGGCCGGCACGAAGTCCCAGCCGTTAGAGCCCTGCCAGCGCGGGGGCTCGATGCAGGGGTTCCACGTCGCCGTGACGGTCTCGCTCCAGGAGACCGTGGGGCCGGGGACACAGACGGGCTCTCTGATCTGGAGAAATGACGTGTTCGGCGGGTAGGCAAGAAGGAACGTCTGGTAATCCCAATCGGTGATAGTGCGCGCTGCACCCCCGCAATCCATTACAGATCGCTGGTTGCCGAGACAGCGCACAGTGCCGGACCACACACCGTCCGATGCGCGTGGACAGCCACCCTGATACTGGTCACAGGCTCGCGCGAACGGATGCCACGTCTCATGGATAACCACCGCAGCGCCCGAGACAAACGACCACGTGCTCATGGACGCGGCGTTGTAGTAGGCGGGAACGGGTAACGCGACGCTCAGGTAGACGCACGCCGTCGCCCACGACAC
>JBJHBB010000117.1:0-6832 GCA_050485265.1 Rhodothermales bacterium
ATCTGGCACCCCGAGCGTTACCTCCTGTGGGGCGGCCACGGATTCCGCACCGACCTCGAGGTCTACACGCGCCTGAGCGCTCGCTTTGGCTTCCCGGTGATCGCGCTGAGCCTGGACGATCCGGAGTTTTACCACCTGGACACGTGCTTCTGCCCGATCGACGACCAGACGGTGCTGATCTTCCCGGGCGCTTTCGACGCTGCCGGAATTGAGCTCATCCGTCACTACTTCCGCAACGTGATCGAGGCGCCTGAGGACGAGTCGCGCAACCTTTTTGCGTGCAACGCGCACTCACCGGACGGGCGCCATGTGCTTATCCAGCGGGGCTGCACGCAAACGAACGCGCTGCTGTCCAATGCCGGCTACGAGGTCATCGAACTCGACACGGACGAGTTTCTGAAATCCGGCGGCTCCGTCTTCTGCATGAAGCTGATGTACTGGTAGTTCATTAGGACCGGCACAGTCCGTGTCCACGAGTTGCTAGGGGCGATCAGGTTTGGGATTAGGCGGGCATTCTGCAGAACTTGTCGGCGCACGAAGAGGTATTCTCGATCGCACGCAATTGCACAGAAGGTCTTCGGTACCAACGATCGATGTCTCATAATTGTTGACGCCCATGTCTATCGAACGCATCACGATCGATCCTTCGATCTGCCACGGAAAGCCGTGTGTACGTGGGCTGCGTTACCCCGTGGAGACGATTCTTGAATTGTTGAGTTCGGGAATGAGTCCGGAGGAGATCCTGGTCGACTTCGAGGATCTGGAACGCGAGGACATCCTCGCCGTGCTGGCCTACGCGGCGCGCCTGAGCCAGACGAAGCGCGTCCACGCGCTAGCGTCGTGAGGTTCTTGCTCGACGCTCAGTTGCCGCGGCGATTATGCCTGCGATTGCGCGACCATGGCCATGACGTCATCCACACCCTCGACTTACCTCAAGGCAACCGGACCACTGACGCCGAGATCAATCAAGTCTCGATCGATCAAGGTCGCGTCGTGGTCACCAAGGACAGCGATTTTGTGGATTCACTGATCGTGCGGGCGGAGCCACATAAGTTGCTCCCAATCTCCACGGGCAACATTGGGAATAGCCGATTGGAGGATCTTATTCTGCAGCATTTGGACCAGATCGTCGACGGTCTCACAGATCACCACTTCGCTGAAATCGATCTGAAGGCCCTGCGTCTCCATTTTTAGGGTCGCTCAACCACGAGCTACTCCGCGAGTGCCGGATCCCCGTGCCTGGAGAGGTAGCGGTTCCAGGCGGCGACCATCCAGCCGAAGCCGATGGCGCCCATGAGCGCCATCCCCGCGAAGCTCAGGGTGAGTATCCACTGGGCGCGCAGCCGCGGCTCGAGCACCACCTGACCGCGTTCTCCGATCACGCGAATTTCGACTTCGCGGCGGTCCGGGTCGAGTTCGAGGTCCTTGATGAACGTCATCGGCAGCTCGACATCGCGGGTGACGGACTGGCTCGACCCCGTTGGCGTGAATCGAAGCGTGACGTGTCCGCGAGAGATCTCGCTGCGCTCTTGCGTCTCGATAGCCAGGATCTCGGCGGTAACGGTCTCACCTGACTCTGCTACCTGTCGCTGCTCGAGGCCGGCGACGAGTAATGCGATCGAGATGCCCAGCAGGAGCAGCGGGAAGACCCAGAGTGCCAGGGCGACGAAACGGTTCGAGAGGAAGTTCATCAGCGAGGGAGTCAATGCCGCCCGCCAACTTAGCGCGCGCGTTCGCCTCACGCCCGGACGCCATCTTCACGCAAGGAAGAGGTACGGCTTCCAGGTGTCGTCCAGCGTACCGATGATGTTGCGGATGAACATCACGTGGCTGGGCCGGAACGGCTGCCGGGACAATGGCATCCCGGCCTCCTCAGGCGTGCGATTCCCCTTCCGGTTGTTGCACGGCATGCAGGCCGTGACCAGGTTCTCCCACGAGTCCTTTCCGCCCTGCGATCGCGGCACCACGTGATCCAGCGTGAGCTTGTCCGTCGATGCGCAGTACTGGCAGCGGTAGCGGTCGCGCCTGAGGATGTTGCGGCGCGTGAGCATGATCTTCTTGAACGGGACGTGCGCGTACACCTTGAGGCGGACGATACTCGGCCACGGATGCGCCTGTCTGGCGGAGTGAATGGCCCTGCCGGGTTCGGCATAGACCAGCTCGGCCTTGCGCATGAGCAGAAGGACGACGGCCCGCTCGACCGAGCATACGCTGAGCGCGCGATAATCCTGGTTGAGGACGAGCACGTGTCCAGAGAGCATACTCATGGCTCTCTCCTCCCGCGGCAATATCCGCGGCGGTTGGCACCATCCGGCCGAGGCCGGGTCGCTATCGAAGCAGGAGTCTCTGGGAAAGCACGAGGTGCTGAGTGGGCGGGTTGGCCGCGGTCGTCGAAATGGGCGAGACACTGGAAAAGTCTGCGCCGCGCGAAATCTACATGATGCGGCCCGACCGACGCAACGCCGACCGGGCCGCTAACCGAGAGGTAATCAGGGCGAAACGGCGTGACCGGTTACTCGACGCGCTCCCAGGTCTGCGTGCGGCCGAGCGCACTGCCCATGAGAGGTACGCGGATGAAGCCTCGAACGTCCAGCCGCTGTCCATTCTGAGACGTGTTGAAGC
The DNA here is from genome assembly GCA_050485265.1 of Rhodothermales bacterium. GTDB lineage: Bacteria > Bacteroidota > Rhodothermia > Rhodothermales > JANQRZ01 > JBJHBB01. Next base: position 2,623 of record JBJHBB010000117.1, read on the forward strand.
GTACGCCGTAGATGCGCCCCTCCTCGGGGTCGAGGATCTGGCCGCCGCTGTAGTCGTTGCCGCGCTGGCGAACATCCCGGATGATCTTGAGCCCGATCAGCGGCTCGTTGTGGCCCCAGTCCGAGGGGCACTCGTCGCAGACGCCGTCGCGGCGCTCCTCGTTAAAGATCTCCCGGATGTAGCCGGCGTAGGTGCCATCGGCCTCGCGCACGATCTCGACGAGCGAGCGTGGCTCGCCCGTGCGGTCGTCGATGGTGCGCCAGGTGCCCAGTGGCGAGGCCTGCGCAAAGACCTCGCCGCTGAAAAGAACCGCCAGTCCCAGGATCAGGCTGATGCGAGTAAGTCTTCCGATCATGACCGTCGAATTTGGTGTCGGGGATGGACGCAAGGATACGCACGCCGAGGCTGGAATCGCCATCAGACAGTACCTGAGCGAAACGCGCGAGGGCGGGTAATCGTGCCTCGTGCTATGGGATCGCGGAAGTGAATCCGTAGCCGGTCATCACCGCGATCGTCAGGGCGACCAGGCCCACCGCGAACAGAACCAACTGGAAGGGCAGCATCCACTTGGCCCACGTCACCCACGGCACTTTTGCGAGTGAGAGGACGCCCATCAGAACGGCGCTCGTCGGGATGATGAGGTTGGTAAAGCCATCCCCCATCTGGAAGGCCAGCACGGCCGTCTGGCGGGTCACGCCCACGAGGTCTGCCAGCGGCGCCATGAGTGGCATCGCCAGCGCGGCCTGGCCGCTGCCGCTGGGGACGAAGAAGTTGAGGACGGTCTGCGTGGCGAACATCAGGAAGCTCGCCACGACCGGTCCCGCGTCGTCGACGGTGGACGACATCGCGAAGAGGATCGTGTCGATGACCTGACCGTCGCGCAGGACGATCAGAATGCCGCGTGCGAGTCCGATGATGAGCGCGGTCACCACCAGATCGCGGGCGCCCTGCTGAAAGGCCTTGGCGATATCCGTCCCGCCGAGCCCTCCCACTACGCCCATCACGATCCCCAACCCAACGAACAGCGCCGCGATCTCGAAGATGTACCAGCCCTGGGCAAGGACCCCGTACACCAGCAGACCGATTCCCGCAACGAACGTCAGGAGGACGGCGACCTGCCGGCTGGTGAGCGGCAGCGGTTCGGCAGCGGCGCCACCCAGCAGGCCGTCGCGGCGCAGACCCTCGTCGAGTTCGAAGGTGGGGCTCAGCTCAGGCTTCCGTTTGACGCGCATCGCATGCCACATGACGAAGGCGATGGCCAACGTGGTCACGATGACCCAGAGCGCGAACCGGAAGCCCAGGCCAGAGAAAAGCGGGATTTGAGCGATGCCCTGCGCCACGCCGACCGTGAACGGATTCAGCCACGCGGCGGCAAAGCCCACGCCTGAACCCACGAAAGGGATCGCCACGCCCGTTATGCTGTCGTAACCGAGCGCCAGCGCAAGCGGAACGAAGATCAAGACGAACGGAATCACCTCCTCGGCCATCCCGAAGGTTGCCCCGCCAACCGCGAACAACGTCATGAAGATCGGGATCAGCAGCGCGCGCAAGACATTGCTGGCCTCAGCCCTCACCACCAGCCGCCTGAGCGCGGCGTCGATCGCGCCCGTGGCCTGCAGTACCGCAAACGCACCGCCGACCAGCAGCACGAACGCGATGATGGGGATGGCGTCGGGATCCGTGATCCCCTGTATGGGTGCGAGAAGGATGGTTGCGATCGTTCCCCAGACCCTCCCCAGAAACGTAATCTCGGCGCGGTCGAGGAAGGAGAACGAGCCCGGGATGACGACCTCGCGTTCGCCCGCTCCCTCGACCATCATCACCTCTTTCTCGAACGAACCTGGCGGTATGAACCATACGGCGATCGCAGCAACGACGATGATCGTGAAGATGATCAGGACGGTGTCTGGCGCCTTGAAGCGGGGCTGCTCCATCGGGGACGAGGTCGTGGTGGCGGATTGTGGGCGCCGGAAGTTAGCGGCACGCCCCGAGATCGGCAGTCCGTTGATCGTGTTACTGATCGGGCTTTTCTTCACACTGCCCGTCGAGGGGGTTGCTCAGGGCGCCGGTGATCAGGCGCAGGCGCGTGCCGAGCAGATGTTCATCCGGGGGATGACCGCGGCGTACGTGCAGGACCACGAGACTGCGCGGGAGCTTTTTCGGCAGGTTCTGGACGTGCGGCCGGACGACCCGGCGGCGCTGTCCGCGATGGCCGAGACGCTCGAGGCGCTCGGTGACATCACCGGCGCGCTCTTTCACGCGCAGCTAGCGGCCGAGGCGGCCCCCGAGGAGCCGGCGCTCTTCCAGCATCTGGCGGAGCTCTATTTGGTAGCGGGGGATGCCGGAGCGGCCGTGGAGGCGCTTGAGTCGCTCATCGAGGTGATGCCCTCTCACGCCGAATCGCTGGCGCTACTGGCCCGGGTGCAGCAGCAAGCCGATCGTCCCACCGATGCTCTGGCGACCTATGAAAGGCTTCTCGACGTGATCGGTGAGAGCGCCTCGGTGCGGTCTCGAATGCTGCACCTGCATCGGCGCGCCGGTGATCAGGAGGGTGTTCGCGAGGCGCTGGAGGCGCTCGTCGATCTTCATCCCGAGAACCACGACCTGCGCCGCCAGCTGGCCGACGCCTTCGTGGCGCTCGATCGAGAGGACGAGGCCATTTCGACGCTGGAGCGACTGCTAGAGGACGCGCCCTCTGACTCGCGTGCGGCCGCCACGCTCGCCGACCTCTATCGCGATCGTGGCGAGACGCCGCCCGGAGTGACGCCCGACCCCGACGTCGCTCCCGCGTCTGAATCCCCATCGGCTCGGCTGGCGCGTGCCACGGCTCGCTATCAGGAGGCTCTCACTTATCCGTCCGTGCGCACCGAAGTCATCGGCGTCCTGAACGAGCTAGACCACGCAGGCGGTCTGCCGACCACCGCCCGCTTCATGCTGGGGGAGCTTCTCGTCGCGGCTCATGGGTATGCGTCTGCCATCGACGTTCTCGAAGAAGCGCTCGCAGATGAGCCGGCGAATGTCGAGGCGTGGGGCTGGCTGGCCGCGGCCTATCAGCTGAATGGCGGATTGGACCGAGCGCAGGAAGTTGCGGAGGACGCGCTGCTCCTCTTCCCCGGCCAGCCGATGCTGATGCGGCGTGCTGCGCTGATTCACCTCGCTCGTGGCGAGGCGTCAACGGCCGCACGCCTGGCAGGCGAAATGCAGGAAATCGTCGAGGAGGACTACCTGGACGATCCGATCGTGCGCCGGGACGCGCTCTCGGTTCTCGGCGAGGTGCGACTCGCGGAGGGTGATGCCGCCGAGGCGGCGCGCCTCCTGGGCGATGCGCTCTCACTGGCGAGGTCCGAGGACGTGGTCGACGCTTACACCCTCTTGCGACTCGGCGATGCGGAGCAGGCGCGTGGACGGTCGGCGCAGGCTCGAGAGCATTGGGAAGAGGCTGCGCGGATCGATCCTCATCACCCCGAAGTACGCGAGCGAGCCGGTCAGGCGCGTTGATCCTCCCCGACAACTCCATGAACGACCTCTCCGTCCGAATGCGCGCTACGCTCGTCGTGATCCTGGCCCTGCTCGTCTCGGGCTGCGCCCCCTCCGCGATCACCGATGAAGCCGCGACGGCCCCCGGCTACCCGCATCACGGGCTGGCGGACATTCTGAATCGCATGGTGGCGGTCGCGGCCGCTGACGACCTGCACTCGTTCTCGTCGCAGGCGCGCGTCTCGCTCCGGTCGCCGGAGGAGAACGTGGACGGCACCGCCATCATCAGGCAGCGCGGCGCCGACTCCGTCTGGGCATCGATCCGCGGGCCGTTCAACATCGAGGGTGCACGCGCGCTAGTCACGCCTGACAGCTTCAAGGTGATCGACCGTTTGCGGGGACGGATGCTCGTGGGGACCGCTGCCGCCGCGCAGCAGATCTTCCCCGGTCCCACGGGTCCGGCCGAGATCTTCGCCGCGCTCACCGGCACGGTAGTCCCCGACCCGAATACGGCCTGGATCGTCAACGCGGCCACGCTCGACGGCCACGACGTTTACTGGTTGACGGCGCCCGACGGCCGCCAGCGGATCGCAGTCGACCCGACGGTGTGGCGGGTGCGCAGGATGGAGCGCCTCAGCAGCGCGGGTGTTTTCGACCGTAGACGCTTCGATGATTTCGCGGTGATCGAAGGGCGGGTGCTGCCCGGCTTCGTCGAACTGTCGAACCCGATGGA
>JBJHBB010000118.1:0-3722 GCA_050485265.1 Rhodothermales bacterium
GAACAGCCCCGCTGCGATAATCCCCGCAAGAATGGGGGGGAAAATGTCAAGTTCAGGGATGCCATCGGGATCGATTGCCTGCATCCCGATATAATGATTGAGGATGTTGATGTTTTTAATGTCGTGGGTGTCATGACCCCACACCTCACTCACCCCGATATACATCCCCATCCCATCCGGGTATTGGGGGGCCACGAGGCTGATGCTCCAAATGGGCAACACGAAGGCGGGCAGTAGAATCAATGCAGCCAGCGCTTGAATGAGTCGATTCTTAAGGGGGGTCTTCATGATGTCGGACTCAGAAAATTGCGCCCCGGAGGGAGAGATTCTCCCCCCAGGGCGCGTTGCCCTCAGGGAGGAGCGGTCAGTTACCGGCTATTGCGTCGCGCTCGCCTGTCCACGCCTGTAGCGGAACGTTCGAGCCCTGCGGTGAGACTCGCACATAGCCTTGCATCTCCTGGTGCAGCGCCGAGCAGAAGGCGGTGCAGTAGAACGGGAAGATTCCTGGCCGTGTGGGCTCCCACTTCATGGTCTTGGTCTGCCCTGGAGCCACGAGGATCTCTGCCGTGTTGGCGCCCTTGATGGCGATGCCGTGCACGATGTCCCAGTCCTGCTCGAGGTTGGTGAGGTGGAAGTAGACGGTGTCGCCCACCTCGATGCCCTCGATGTTGTCCGGGCGGAAGTGGCTACGGATGCTGCTCATGTAGACGCGCACTACGTTGCCCTCGCGCTCGACGCGCGTGTCACCGGGACGACGAACCACGTGCGGGTGCTGGTTCTCGGAGAGCGGGTAGATCCGCTGGCTGTTGGGCTGGACGAGGTCCGCCCGGATCGCGTTCGCATAGTGCGGCTCACCGATCGTGGGGAAATCCTTCAGCAGCACCATCCGGTCGCCGGAGACGTCGTAGAGTTGCGCCGGGTGATTCTGCTTCGGGCCTGTCGGCAGGAAGCGATCACGGGCGGTCTTGGTCAGACCAAGGAGATAGCGCGGCTCAGGGTTGCGCGTGTCGCCGGCGGTCAACATGAGGTGACCGATCGAGTAGTAGGCATCGATACGATCCACGACCTCGAACGTCTCGAGCGACCACTTCACGATCTCCGAGGAGATGTACACCGACGTGTACGCGTAGCCGCGGCCGTCGAACTCGGTGTGGAGCGGGCCAAGGCCCGGGTTCTGCACCTCACCGACCATGGTGGCCTCGTAACGGAGGACCGGGATACCATCGATGACGGTCTCGAAGTCCTCGCGCTCGATTGCGTCGATCATCTGCGTGAAGGAATGCACCGGAATGACCGTGGCGAGCTTGCCACCGCCGACGATGTACTCACCCGTCGGGTCGATGTCGACGCCATGAGGTGACTTCGGCGTCGGGAGGAAGTAGACCGCTCCCGGCACCTCGGTCGGATCGATCACGCGCACACCATTGTTGATGCGCTGCCACATCTCGCTCGTTCCCGAGTCGTAAAAGTTGTGGTAGTACTCACCGCCGACCATCGAGCCGGCACCGTTCTGTGCGGCCTCCTCGACCATCCGCCAGTTGATGGCAGCGATGAAGTCCTTGTCGGCCTGCGAGGCACCGACCTCTAGAAGCGTGTTGGCCTGCTCCACGTTATAAGATGTGAAGAAGACCCAATCACCTGAGCGGCCCATGCCGGCCCGACCGAGATCCCAATGATAGGGAGGCAGCCGGAGCTGGTGAGAAAGCGCCATCTCACCCGAATTGGGATCGACGCTGACGAAGCTGACCGCGCCTGAGAACGTCTCGCGGTAGGTCTCGATCGGCACGTCACGGGCTTCATCGTCACCGATTGGAACGGAGAAGCGCGTCGCGCCAACGACGTACTCCGTGTTCTCGGTCGTGAACGCGGAGGCGTGGTTGCCGCCCGTGTTCGGCAGTTCGATGATCTCCTTCGTCTCGAAGGTGGTCAGGTCAATGCGAGCGATCCGGGGCGTGTTATTGCCGTTGATGAAGATCCAGCGGCCGTCAGCCTGGCCGTCGGTGCGGGAGAGCAGCGGATGGTGCGAGTCGTCCCACGGCACGGGGCCGAAGCTGGTCTCCAGCATGTGCTTGGTCTCCTCGGAGTAGCCGTAGCCCGTCTCCGGGTCCTGCGAGAACACCGGAATGACTTTCAGCAGTCGTGCGGAGGGAAGTCCCCACACGGAAAGCTGGCCCGAGTACCCTCCCGAGAGGAAGGCGTAGTACTCGTCATAGTCTCCCGGCGCGACGAATACGCGCTCGGCGGCGTCCTGCGCGCCAATCACACCGGTCGTGCCCTGGCAGCCGAATGCGAAGACGCCCAGTGCTACCGCAAGGGTTGCGGCGATGCCTACGATCGCCTTCTTGGACGTGTTGAACATGGTTTTCTCCTGGTGTACGGGTGGAGCAGGTGCTGCGCGTGCACCCGCCGGGTTGCCGAGGCTATTCCTGCGTGCGCAGGTATTCGAGGATCGCGCGTGCCTCCTCCTCGGTGATATTCTGATAAGGCATGACCACGGGATACTGTGCCAGCATCGCCTGGCCCTCGGGGTGGGTGCGTGCCATCTCCTCGGGGTTCATGATCATGTTCATGATGAAGGTGGGGCTCCGGCGTTCGGTGACGTCACCCAGGGGCGGACCGACCAGTCGGCCTTCCATCTGATGGCAGGCCTCACAACTCATCTCGTAGACGTCCTGGCCCAGAGCGGCCAGTTGAGGATCGATCGGCCCAACCTGCACCTCCTCGGTGAAGGGCCCAATGCCGTGCTCGAGTTGGAACGCGGTCAGTTCGGCAGTGGCCGCGCCATTGCGGGCTTCTCGCGGCGAGGAGTCGTCGCTACCACAGGCAGCGAGACCAGCAACCAAGGCCACTACGGCCAGCAGTGGGATAAGGCGGGGCATGTCGGCTGGGTGGGTTCTTCGGATTTCTGCAGGCGTTGGCAGGGTGCCAGCGCCCACGAACCCAGATTAGCCGAACCGATGCAGGATGTCTGATCGGGAAGCCCGCTGTCCTCTGTCAGGTAATTCCCGACATCGAGGTCCTAAATACACAAAGACCCCGCAAATCTCTGCGTAGACGGTTCTCATGCAGTTCTGGACTGGTTACCCCGCCGCCGCGTCCTCTATCAGAAGCCTAAACGCGTCGAGCTCGTCATCATTGACCGTGTGCCCCATCCCCTCATAGATCCTGAGGTCAACGATCGCGCCGAGGCTCTGGAACGTCTCCTCCGTTTGCTCGAGTCGTTCAACGGGGATGTGGGGATCCCGGTCGGAGCATCCCAGAAACACAGGCACCCCGTCGAGCGCATCTATCCCGCCGTACTCAAATGTCTTGTCCGCGGGTGGTTCGACCCCCCGACGTTCGCCGTTGCCGATTAGGCCGCCGCTGAGACCGATCACGCCGCCATAGGGTGCTGGATTGCGCGCGACGAACTCGGTTGCGAGGCAGGCTCCCTGCGAGAAACCCGATACGAGGATCCTCTCATGCTCGAGCCCAGAGTCGAGCGCATTCTGCACCACGCGCCCAATCAGACGCAAAGCTGATCCAAGCCACGGTTCGTTGGCATGCAGCGGGGCCAGGAAGCTGTGGGGATACCACGCCGGCCCGTAGCCCACGTTCGCGGCCTGAGGTGCCAGAAAGGCGACGTCGTCAACATCGAGCGCACGGCCCAGGCTGAGGATACTCTCCGCTGTGGCACCCCGGCCGTGGATTAAGATGACGGCAGCGGCGGCCTCATTCAGTGG
>JBJHBB010000118.1:3732-6818 GCA_050485265.1 Rhodothermales bacterium
ATTCAGTGGCGGTCCGGAAGGGAGGACGTGCTGTTGACCGTGGGGATCGTCCGACTGAGACATAGAGGGCGAATTTCGGGTGACAAGCCCCGAGCGGTCAGTCCGGTCGAGGCACGTTCACCTGAAGATCGGTCACGCGCATTTCCATTTCCAGTGGCTCTCCGTCGGCCATCTGCTCGAACTGACGGAGCTGCTCACCCATCATGCGTTCCATCATCTCGCGCTGAGCAGGCGGCATCTGCTCCATCTGGCGCCGCGCTTCTTCGAGTTGCCGGCGCTCATCATCGGAGAGGCTGGCTGCCACGCCTTCGATGTGCATAGTGGTCATAAAGGGGTGTGTCATGCCGCCGACAGTCCGGAAATCTGAGGCGCGCATGCGCATGGTGACAGGTGCCTCCCGCCCATCGGCGCGTACTGTTCCCGAGGCGTCGAACCCAATCATCATGTACGAGTCGCGGTCGACGAAGAGCTGCAGACTGTCAAACTCCATGTCGTCATCACCGGGAAGCTGCTCGGGATTCATCAGTGTTGACGGGTCGCTGACTTCGAGCGCGTAGACGCGGCGTCCATCCACAGTGTGCTCGCCAGCGAAGCGCGCCTCAGAGCGCAAGCGCTGCAGCATTTCCTCGGTGGGAACTGACACACCACCGGGCGCCTCATCCTCCCCCGACACCCATCCCGACTGGCCGGGCACTCTCACGTAGGCGCGGAAGTCGAGCCCCTGACCTCCCTCAACGCGCTCATAGTACATCTGATGGTCCATGCCGAACATGTCCATACTGACCAGGTAGCTGTCGACCCCGCTCATCATCGAGACGTAGGCCTGCTGCGCCCGGTCGACTATCTGTTGAGCGGAGGGTTGCGCCAGCGCTGGTGCCGCTGCGATGAAAAAGACCGTGAGTAGCGCGAGCGTGTTGCGGGCATTTGACATTTCGAGGGGCACTCGTAGTTAAAGTGAGATTCAAGAAGGCTACTGCAGAACAACCAGCTCAACGCGCCGATTCGTCTGCCGACCTTCGGCGGTGCCGTTGTCGGCGACCGGCTCAGACTGGCCTTTTCCGACGGCCTGAAGTCGGTCGCGGGAGATGCTCTCTCGGCTGACGAGGTAGTCCACGACAGCCTGTGCCCGCTGCTCGCTTAGCCGCTGGTTGGCGTCGGCCGATCCGACGCTATCGGTATGACCTTCGATGCTGAGCCGGAGGTCTCCATGCTGCTGAAGCGTGCGAGCCAGGTCCTGAAGCGTCGGTGTTGATTCGGGGCGAATGGTGGCGCTTCCCGTGTCGAACAGAATGCCGTGGGTAACGACGCGTCCGTCTGCCATGAGCCTATCGTACATCATCTCGCGGCCGCCTGCGGCGATGCGGAGGTTGCCGAGGTAAGAAGGCTCGGAGTGGGAGCCGAGAAGGAACTCGATAAAGTCCCCGCGCGGGATGTCGGCGTTCGGGACGTTGGCAACGCGCCGCTCATCGACGTACATGGTGGCGTAGGAGCCGTCAACCGCGATCCGAACCGCGACGAAGTCGTGATCGGGAAGTGATGGCGACGAGACGCCCTCTACGGGCCCGCGCACGCCGGCTCTGCGAGGGCTGATGTAAAAGACGGAATGTGCAGCGTTCTGTGCACGTCTCGTGCCTTCATCATGGGTCGAGACGATGATTCGATCGCTCAGCCGACGGCTCGTGAGAAACGCGTCGAACTCAATCGTGAACCGCTCTGGGAGTACCTCCGGAAGCTGGACGCGGAACACGCTGCGGTTGTCAGTCGACCGAAGCAGTGTTCTGTTCTGCCACTCGACGACATCCATCATCCCTTGACCAAATTCGAGGCGCCGTGGAAAGCGGCCGACGACGTCTCCTGAGAAATCGTCGACGAACAGGACACGCTCACCTGGAACGAAGTCGTAATTGGCCCAGGCGCCCTCCCCGGGCCGTTCCGTGGCAGGCTGTGAAGACGTGCGCTGGGCGGCGGCATCCTGGTCGGAGACAGGTTCTCCATCCTGATCGACGTAGGTGACCTCTTGCCCGTCCTCCCGCGCACGATCGGCGCACGCGCGGTCGCCGACGGCGCATTCGATGGCGCCGGTGACGGCACGATCGGCACGACGGGTGGCCTCGCGCTCGACAGCACGTTCGGCCCCGCGCTCAGCGGCGCGTCGCGCACGCTCGAAAATGTTCTGTGCCTCGGCCGTCTCGGAAACGAGAAACACGGCGAGCAAAAGGGGAATCAGGGAGGTGAGGCGGCTGCGCATAACGGTGGCAAAGTTTTTCTTCAGGGGATCGAGTGTGTCACGACAAGGCCGGCGTCGGAAGGATCACGCCTAGTCGGGTCTCGCGCCAACGAGGCCGGCGATGGCGCCCGCCAGGAGGCCATACAGAAGGGCGCCCAATAGCGCCACCAGAGCACCGTCGACAACAAAGCCCGGGACAATCTCCGATGCGAGCCAGAACAGGAACGCGTTCACAACCAGGGCGAAGAGTCCCAGCGTCAGGCAGGTCAACGGGAGCGTAACGACCTTGAGTACGGTACCAAGGACGGCGTTGACGAGGCCGATTACCAGCGCCGCAAGCAGCGCAGTTGCGAAGCTGGCAACTTCTATAGAGGGGATCAGGTATGCGACCGCCAGAAGCGCGATCGCGCTGGCTAGCCAGCGGAGTATTAGGCGCATTTCAATACTGGTGTGGTGCAAAACATAAGCGTCGCAGGCCGTGAAACCGCTCCTCATCCTCAATCCCAACGCCGGCAGCGCCGACGAATCCAAAGATCTCGTCCAGTCTGCAGACGATGCCGGCGTGGAAGTCGTGACGTCGCAGGAGGAAGGCCATGCGCGCGAGATCGCCGCCAGGGAAGTAGTCAGGCGAGATCTGATTCTTTGCGCCGGTGGTGACGGCACGCTCCATGAAGTCGTTAATGGGCTCTGGAAAGGATCCAGCGGATCGATTCGACCCGTGGTCGGCATCATCCCACTGGGTACTGGAAACGACTTTGCACGTACGCTGTGTCTACCCGAGGACCCTGTCGAGGCACTTGAACTTGCGCTCCAGGGCTCGTCCGTCGAAATCGACCTGATCGAGGTGCGTTATGCTGAC
>JBJHBB010000119.1:0-3396 GCA_050485265.1 Rhodothermales bacterium
TCGTGGGCCTGACCGTGACCGAGGTGCGCGGGTTCGGCCGCCAGGGCGGCCACACCGAGACCTACCGAGGTGCCGAGTACCAGGTCGACTTCCTGCCGAAGGTCAAGCTCGAGATCGTCGTCGACGACCTCGAGGTCGGCGGCATCGTCGAGGCGATCAGCGCAGCTGCCTCGAGCGACAAGATCGGTGACGGGAAGGTGTGGGTGACCGAGGTCGAGGACCTCGTCCGCATCCGCACAGGTGAACGAGGCACTGCCGCCGTCTGACGGCAACGCCGCACCAGCTCCCCGACCCACGGGGCGTTCCCCCGGCCAGGGCAGGCCCGACCTGGCCGGGGGGACATCATCGGGGGACGCCGACGGGTCCCGCCCCTGACCCGAGACCACCGAGGTGAACGATGCCCTCACCCCTGCAACGGGCCGACCTGCTCGCCGACCGCGCCCTCACCGGGCGGGCCTTCTGCGAGGCGTACACCGACCTCGTCGATGAGCTGTGCCGTGACGCTGTTGTTGGACTGCGCGAGTCCCGCGGTCAGGGTGATTTCGTGGCCGGAGTATCCTCCGGGATTGACCGGGCTCCACACCTCGCCGCTGGCGAGCTCGAACGAGACGGGTTCGTCCGGCCGGGTGTCGTTAGGACGCATGCCGGCTTCGAGGGCGGCAGCGTACACGATCGGCTTGAACGTCGACCCCGGCTGCCGTCGTGCGCGTGCTACGTGGTCGAACGGTACGTCTCGGTGATCGTGACTTCCCACCCAGGCCAGCACGTGACCGGTATTCGGGTGAAGTGCCACGAAGCCGATTTCGAGACGTGTCTTGAGCTCCCGGAGTGCCTCCATGAACCGGCCGTCGGCGCGGAGGCTGTCGAGCGCAGCGTCCGCCTCGATTCCTGCGCTCACCGCGGCTCGGAACTGCGGGGTGCCTCGGATGAACTGGTCGACGAGGTCCACGCGGCCGTTCCATAGATACCCGAAAGGCTGACCGCTCCGGTAGCCACGGTAGGCCTGCGGCGATCGCGACACCAGTCTGGCCTCGGGCTGGCTCCACTCGACCTCGGCAATCGACTGCAGCATCGGGAGGTACTGATCGGTAGCCTGCGCGGCAGCCTCCTGAAGGCGATAGTCGAGCGTGGTGTGCACGACCAGACTATCCCGGTAGATGTTGTATCCCCGCCTCCGCGCCCACTCCTGCAGCCAGGTTCGCACGTGCTCGGTGAAGTGCGGGGCCTGGCTGACCATGCGCGGCTGCCGCTCGAACCGGAGCTCGATGGGCGAATCGGCGATGGCCGCATAGCGGTCCTCTTGCAGGTATCCCGCCCTCACCATCTGTCGCAGGACGAGGTTGCGGCGCGCAGCGGAGCGCTCGGGGAAACGCACGGGATTGTAGAAGTGCGTGCCTTTGAGCATGCCAACGAGAGTGGCTGCCTGCAGGATGTCCAGGTTGGCCGCCGTGGTGCCGAAGTAGGTCCGCGCGGCCATTTCGATCCCGTGGGCGTCGTACAGGAAGGGGACCGTGTTCAGGTAGGTCTCGAGGATCTCCTCCTTGGTGAAGGCACGCTCGATGCGCACCGTAGTAATGAGTTCTTTGAGTTTGCGAGTCAGCGTGGCCCGGCGGCCTATCTCCTCGGGATAGAGGTTTCTTGCGAGCTGCTGCGTGATGGTGGAGCCGCCCTGCCTGTTTCCGCGGACGGTGTTGAGGGCTGCACCGATCGTCCTGCGCAGGTCTACACCCCGGTGGTCGTAGAAACGTCGGTCCTCGGTCGCGAGTAGTGCCATGCGCACCTCGGGCGCAACGGATTCCAGGGGCACCCACTCTCTGTTGAATGGCTTGAACTCGGCGAGCAGCACGCCATCGGCCGAGTACACGGCCGTCGCGCGCTCAACTTTTGCCTTGCGTAAGTCACCCGTGCCCGGGGTGAAGGGGATCAGCAGAATCGTGTAGACGAGCAGCAGCGCAAGCCCGACCGCCAGCGCGTTCGCCAGGAGCACTCCGGCACTGTGCACCCGAGCGCGCGGTCGGGAAGTACGGCCGAGCAACCGCTCGAGGTGCCTGATGACGTAGCGCAACCACGTCGTCACGGCGCGCAGCACCGCGCCGAAAGCGTTCGCGTACCACGCGGAACAAGTAGGCTCCAATCGCTCAGACATCACAGCAAGATTGATAGGCGCACCTCAAACCGGTCCGGGAGCGTGACGGTTCTGCGAAACGTTCGCGGCCAGGTGTGCATGGACCGGTGCGGCCTCACCGATCAGAGCGTGCTCGGAGGGGCGCCAATCGCCCCGAGGACTCGTTCGACACAGCCGCGCTTGTCGAGCTGCCAGCGCACGTACGAGATGGGGACCATCGGCATGCCGGCGCGAGCCAGCATCCTGTAGCGTTCTAGAGGGATGGCCTGCTCGAAGTGCCCCGTATAGCCCAGGAGGTCGATCCCGCACGCGCGGCCGTCGGCGTGAGCCGCGAGATCGAGGACGAGACCCGCGACGGGGAAGCCGATGTCAACGCGGAGGCCGCGCTCCATTAACGCACCGGCAACATCGTCGGCGAAAGCGTCGGACGGGGTCAACCGGCCCGTTGGCCCACCGTTGCTCCCGTGGTGATGCCGCACGTGACTCAGATAGGCGCGTAGCAGCGAGTCCTGGCGCAGCCCGCCGGCGTCCACCGACGAGAAGACGTGCTGGGTAGTTCGGGCGCGGGTGATCGCGACGTTGAAGACGTCGGGCCGTTCCAGGAACCGTAAGGCGGCGGGGTGCGCCGCGTCGTCGAGGGCGAACGACAGGAACATCAGGTCGCGCTCCTCGCCCTGAAACGTATGAGCCGTGCCGACCATGAGCCTGTGGCGTTCCATCGTCCGGGTATCCATGACACCAGAGAGCGCCTCGGCGATGGCGTCTATCTGCGAGCGGAAGGGGGACAGGACGCCGATCGAGTGCGTCGACGATTGGGGGAGAGCCGCTTCATCATCGATCACCCGTCGCACTTCCGCCACCAGGCGATCGACCTCGGCACGATTGACACCGTTCGCGTCGCGCTCTCCTGCCACCTCGTGTAGCACGAGCGCGGGCCGTCGGAGCTGCCCGGGCTGTTCCGTCATCAGTCGCAGCTTCCCCGCGTAGAATCGCTGCGAGCTGAACTCGATGATTGGCGGCACGCTCCGGTAGTGCTCGTCGAGGAAGGCCACACCGTCCTGCGAGCGGATCTGTGCGTCGAAGACGTCGAGCAGGCTGTGATTGCGGTAGTCGAAGACTGCGGCCAGATCCGAACGCAGCGAATGCCGCTCGGCGAGTGCCTGTTGCCGACTGGTGGCGAGAAACGAAATGTGGCGGAGTTGGTGCGGGTCGCCGACGACGGCAGCGCGCCTGGCCCTTTGCAGCTCGGGGAGGGCGCTCGCGGCGTCGCA
>JBJHBB010000119.1:3406-6477 GCA_050485265.1 Rhodothermales bacterium
GCGTCGCACTGCGTGGCCTCGTCGACCACGGCGAGGTCGAACATCTCTGGGTGAAGAGGGAGGATGTCCGCGACGTCGGCCATGGTGACCAGCCAGATCGGAAATGTCGCAAGCAGGACGTCGATGTCGATCTCGGCGAAGAGGTTCGCCTGCCGCCCGCTGGTCCGCGCCCGGAGCGCGCGGTCGAGTCGTTGGATTTGTCGTCGGTGCTGTTTGAGCGCGTCGGCGAGGCGCCGCGCGTTCACGTCGCGAAGATTTCTTTGGGCGAGGGCTATGTACTCATCGCGTGCACGATCGAGTTCGGAAACGAGCGTGCAGAGCGGCCGTGTCCGGCCAGCCCGCCACAAACTCCAGCGCTCCCGGACGCGCTCTCGCGTGGTCGCGGAGGTCGTCGCGACAGACCTGCTCCAACCGATCTCTCGCTCAGCGAGTCGTTCGGCTTGGCGCTCGAGAGAGTCGATACGGCGTGCGAGGCGCTCCAGGCGCAAGCGATCGCGTTGCAGAACGACGTGGTCGGGCGCGTTCGCGGTGTGAATGCCGGCGAGCAGTTCTCGCACGTAGTTGGCCAGCTGACGTCGTGTGCCGTGGCGGCCACCCCGCATCACACAACCGTCGATCCCCAGATCGTACTCGATCTTGTTCGCGACCACGTCCACGGCGTGATCCATGCGGGACGCGACGATCACCGTCTCGCCGCGGCCCACATGTTCGAGGGCCATCGCGGCGATGGTAAACGACTTCCCCGTTCCCGGCGGGCCAATGGCGAGACTGGCGGGCCGCCGGGCGGCCGAGTCCAGAATGCTAAGCTGCGCGGCGCTGAGGACGGCCGGCACGTGACCCATCGCTCGTGGTGCTCCAAGGTCCATCACCTCACCGAGCAGTGCGCGGACGGGCGGGGAATGAACGGAGGCCTCGGCCATGTGGGTGAGTTCGGAGGCCACACCGCGGGCGGCTCGAGAGCGCGGAACGAGGAGCACCGCCGAGGCCGGCACGACGCGGACTACTCCGCCGGGCACGGATTCCCGCTGTATCCGTACAACCTGACCTCCGTCAAGCAGCTTCGGGTAATCTCTGAGATGATGCGCTGAAAGCTTCGTCACCGCACGCTCCAGGAGGTCGCCAATTTCACCGATCTCGTAGAACTCCAGCGCCTCCGATCTCGCGAACTCCTCGATAGCCTGAGCGAGGTCGATCGCCTCCTCTGAACCAGCGAGCGCGTCGAGAAGGCCATCGTTGAGGCGCAACTCGGCAAGATCAGGCTCGACGAACAGGAACGGTGGTTCCTCTACGAATCGAGCAGGGTAGAGGAGGATGGGAGCGCAGATCGACGTCGGACCTGACGGCCGGATGGATTCCTCTGCCGGCTCGTGCGGCTCAGAGAGCTCGATTGAGCCAACGATGAACAGAGAGCCGTACAGCAACTCGCGTTCGCGCTGATACAGTTGCGCCGCCTGCCTCAGGTCCGCGGTCTGGTCGTCGTCGACGGGCACGCGGGACATCACCCCGGTAAGTACTTCTTCGCGATCCTCGACGAACAGCCGGTGGCTGACCGATCGCGCGAAGACGTCGAGCACCGCCGTCCGCCGGTGATCCTCGACGAAGCAGTCGCGCAGATAGCGAATGAGTGAGGAGGGCATCGCCGGTTCGTACCAGATAGCGCTTGGTCTCAACGGCCTCGTCTAGACGCGCACCTTTCCGCGGAAGCCGCGGGCAGCGTAGTATGATTGCGCGCCGTTGTGGTAGATGAAGGTGCGGCCGTACCGGTGGTCGCCAAACAGCGCGCCTCCGAGTGCGCGCACCTCGGGCGGGGTGGCAACCCAACTAGATGTCTTCGTGTCGAACGGGCCGAGTTCCTGCAGTGCTTCGTACTCTTGCACGGTGAGGAGCTCTACGCCGATCGATGCGGCCATGTCGAGCGCGCTGCCGGCAGGTTTGTGCTCCTTCCTCGCGTCCAGCGCCTCGCGGTCATAACAGAGGCTGCGTCGGCCCTTCGGGCTCTCGGCGGAGCAGTCGAAGAAGACGATCGTTCCCGATTCGTCATCCAGCCCGACAACGTCCGGCTCGCCGCCTGTGCGCTCCATTTCAGAGAGTGTCCACAGCCTACGTTGCTCCGCGTTGAGCCGTGTCTCGACCTCCGACCAGATCAGGTTCTGGTGTCGATGCATGTGTCGGTTGAATCGGGTACGGAGCGTCTCGACTAGAGCGGCGGAGCCTTCAGGTAACAGGTTCATGTGGTATATGACAATGTGTTGTGCGCGGCACTTCGGGTGTCCAGGGCTATCGCAACCGCTCGGGCGCAAGTCATCAGTTTATCGAACCGTTATCACTGTGGCATCCGCAGCGGCTTAGACTTGCAGAATTAATCAGGCCTGTCACCGCATGCCGGAGGGCGCGCGCATACTGCTCGTAGAAGATGACGAGGACCTCGCCGGTCTCGTGCGGATGCATTTAGGTGACCTCGGCCATACGGTCGATGTGATCGGGGACGGAGAATCCGGCCTACACGAGGCGAGGAGCGGCGGGCACGACCTGCTGATCCTCGACGTGATGCTGCCTCGGATGGACGGGTTCGAGATCTGCCGGCAGGTCCGCGCCACGGACATCCGGTACCCCATCCTCATGCTGACCTCGCGATCGGAGGAGGTCGACCGCGTGCTCGGCCTCGAAATCGGCGCGGACGACTACCTCACGAAGCCTTTCAGCCTGCGCGAGCTCCAGGCACGCGTGAAGGCACTACTGCGGAGGTCGCAGTCGGCGCCCGCAGAGCTGGAGATCGATGTCGAGCATCTCACCTTCGGAGACCTAGCCATCTATCCCCTAAAGCGTACCGTTACTCTGGAGGGCACGCCGCTCGATCTGACGGCGAAGGAGTTCGACCTCCTGGAGCTTTTCGCACGCAATCCTGGCCGGGCCTTCAGCAGGCAGGAACTGCTCGCGCGTGTCTGGGGCTACGACTACGAGGGGTACAGCCACACGGTCAACACCCATATCAACCGCCTGCGGGGTAAGCTCGACGACAACCCGGCCGAACCCCGTTTCATCAATACGGTCTGGGGCCACGGCTACCGATT
>JBJHBB010000119.1:6487-6804 GCA_050485265.1 Rhodothermales bacterium
CGATTCGTCGAACCTGAAGAGATCGCGCCGTGAGGTTCTTCCAGACGTTCTATGGGCGCCTATCGGTGCTCTTTCTGGGGCTCGTGGCCGTGCTGGGGCTTGGCGTCTACGCTCTGGTCGCTCCCGCCTTCGTGAGCTTCCTCTGTGAGACCGAGCAGCGCGTGCACTATGACCTCGCTCGGGAGATGGCCGCCGGCTTCCAGCCACTTCTCCATGATGGCATCGACCACGATGCCATCACTGATCGCATCGCGTACCTGAGCGGCATTAATCCGCGGGCCGACGTCTACCTCCTCGGTCCCTACGGGGCCATTCTG
>JBJHBB010000120.1:0-6788 GCA_050485265.1 Rhodothermales bacterium
GCGACGACCGTCATGATCGGCTGAGCGATGGTCAGCGACTTCATCGGATCGGGTTGGGCCTTCCCCCTGCGCACCACGGCCGCAGGCGGCATCGCCATGGTCAGCGGCGACGCCGAGCTGCAGGAGCATGCGTCCCTCCAGTTCGGGCATGCCGTTGCGGCGGCACAGCGCGAGCCCCTCGGTCGCCAGTTGCCGCGCCCGCTCAGGTGCCGCCGGGTCGGCATCCGGCACACCGACAATCGGGTCGACGACGATCCCCTGGAGCAGGTTGTCACGGGGATTGGTGACGTCGCGAATGGTCGCCAGCGGCTCCGGAAGGGTCGCACCCGCGTCGAATCGCACCTGCCGGCCTTCCTGCAGGTGGATCAGGACGGCGTCGTACGTGGAGTCCGGCGTCGCATCCGTCCCATAGAACTCCTTGTACTGCGTCGGGTCGATGCGGACCTGCACCGCCTGTCTGCGGGCGTCAGGGTCAAAACCCTGCGGGAAGACGAGTTCGACCGGGAGCGACTGATCGTTGCGATAGGTGTCGCCGGCCAGGTCGATGGTGTCGGCGGTGAGGGCGAACACGAGGCTCATGATGATGAGCCCGGCCCAGATGTAGTTCAGCATCGGCGCGTGAGGAGATGAGAGCGGCGTGCGCTATGTACGGGCGACAAGGCTACAGTCGCAACCGGTACGACCCAAAGGCCCGCTGGCATGAGAATCGGCGCACTCTGACGTAGCTCACGCCACGGAATGTTCCAGTCATCCCGGGTCGTGCCTGGCAGCCGAGCGCGCGGTTGCGGGAAGCAGTAACACCAAGGACCAGAACCCTAAGCCTTATCTCGGCGCTTTCGATGGTCGGAAAAAGAATATTTCCAGTGACTCATCCATATCGTCGAGCGTGCACGACAACTTTATACTTTCGCCCCCGAAACCGGATCGCAATCCTATCGAATGAGGCGCGGTCCACCGACGATCGTCGGCAATTTCACACACTCGACGCCCCCAGGGGCCCCTACAATGCACCGATCTGGGCTACTGATCTGCGCCCTCCTATTGCTGGCAACACCGGCACTTGGCCAATACATGCCGGCCAGCGTAGAGACCGCATCACAGCAATTCCGCAAGCTGGCCAAGTTGGCCTCAACGCACCTCGATCAACCAGTAGCGCGAGGGGCAATTGAGGTACTAGAAGCCACCAACCGCTACATGGCCGACGAGGAGTGGATCATCACAGGCAACACCACTCACACCTATAACGGAACCTACCGCCTGGTGAGCACCACGAATGAGGCGGAGCCGGGGGATCCTCTTCAGCCTCACCGCCAGACGATTCGGCAATATGACGGGCTCAACCGGGTGAGCGAGGTCCAGTACCTGAGCTGGGACTGGGGGGAGGAAGAGTTTCAGTTCGACCACCGCGCTCTCTACACATATCCCGGCAACGGGTCCCAGCACGAGTCCGTCGTGTGGCAGGTCTTTTTCGGAGAGTCCTGGGTCAACGAGTATCGGGAGACGTTCACGGTTACCGGCGACGGTAGTGGTTTCACTGCCGGACAGACATACCAGTGGGACGGGAGCGAATGGATCCCCCACGAGAGATACACCCTCGAGAACGTCGAGTCCGGCTTGCTCTACACGCGCGAGGAATGGGACGGAGCATCGTGGCAGAACGACGAGCGCATCATGGTGGTGGGCTTCACCATGGAGAATTTCGTGGACCTCCTGAACGAGATTTGGAGGCTTGAGGAGGACTACGAGGAGCTGCTGTTCGTCACTTCCGTTCTTCCTGACGCGGTCTACGAATTTTGGACCGGCACGGACTGGCAGCCCTACCAGCGCCAGTCCACCACGACTTTCCACGACGGAACAACGGGTGCTCTAATTCGCGCCGAGAAACTCCTCGAGGTGTACGACGACGGCGAGTGGGCGCCGGACGGCAGGATCGTCCTGATCTACGATCTCACCGATGGAGAGCTGCTCGATGAGCTGCAGATTCAGTCGTACGAGGACGACGAATGGGAGCCTGGCTTCTGGGAGAGCTACGCATACACGGAGACGGAGCGCTTCAACGCCGTTGAGCAGTTTCTCAGAATCGAGATCGAATGGGAGCCTGGCCAAATAGAGGTCATCGTCATTCCTATGGCGCTGTACACATTCGAGTGGGCGCCCGCGGGAGTCTCGACCGAGCAGTCGGCGTCGCCCGGCCTTCTCGTGCTGGAGTCCATTTTCCCGAACCCTGCGCGCTACGCCGCCGAGGTGAACTACAGGCTTGACCACGACGCCGACGTCGTGTTCGAGATTCTAGATGTGCTCGGACGTCGCGTGGTTCAGGTTGTGGACGGACCCCAGAGGAACGGGGCGCATTCCGTTCGTATCGACACGTCGACGATGTCATCAGGCGTCTACTTTGCCCGGCTTCGGACTCGCGACGGTTCAGTAACGCGAACGTTCACCGTAGTTCGCTGACAGACGCCGCAGTAGATCACGTGGGGGAGGTCGGGGAGGCTTCCTCGACCTTCCCCTGCTTCGTGGCGAAGTAGCCGTGCACTCTACTCGCGGCGACGGGTCCAACCACTTCGGCCAGATCCTGCTCGGGCGTCGCGGCGATGCGCTTGAGGCTCCCGAAAGTCTTGAGAAGCTTCTGGGCCGTTTTCGGACCCACACCCTGGATGTCCGTTAGCTCCGTTTGCAGCGTACCCAGCTGCCGCTGCTTCTGCTGATTCTTGACGGCGAACCTGTGCGCCTCGTCGCGCGCACGCTGGAGAAGTCTCAGAGAACTCGACGTTCTGGGGATCATCACCGACTGCATGTCGCCAGGGAAGTAAATCTCCTCGAGCCGCTTGGCGAGCCCGACAACGGCAAACTTGCCGTACACATCAACGGCCCGGAGCGCGTCTGTCGCCGCGTTGAGCTGGCCCTTGCCACCGTCGATCACTACTAGATCAGGCCAGGGACCGTTCTCCTCGAGAGTACGCCGGTACCGGCGTTCGATCACCTCCCGCATCGACTGATAATCGTCGGGACGGCCGTGTTCGACAGAGCGGATCTTGAACGTGCGATACTCCGACCGCTTGGGCTGTCCGTCCTCGAAAACCACGCAGCTGGCCACAGTACCGGTGCCACCGAGATGGCTCACGTCGAAGCATTCGATGCGCCGGGGTGGGCTGTTCAAACGTAGGTCTCGTTCGAGCGATTTCACGCTGCGCGGTATACGGCCCTCCTCGGCCTTCTGACGTTGCAGCTTCCATTCACCGAGGAGGAGCTCGGCGTTGGCTTCGACCATCCTTAGTAGCCCGGCCTTCTCGCCACGCTCGGGTGTCTTGAGCGGCACCCGGCGGCCGCGGCCCTCGCGCAGCAACTCCTCTAGAGCGGCGGGATCGCTGGGCTCAGCCGAGAGCAAAAGCTCGTCGGGGAAGAACTGAGTCTCGGCGTAGTAGCTGTCCAGGAAGCGCTGCATCAGGTCGCCGACGGGCACGCCCTCGACCGGCCTGATCAGCTTGTGTTGCCTGGCGATGAGCGTGCCCTCCCTCACCTTGAATACTACCCCGATCGCGACGTTGACATCTGGATCGACTGCCAGCGCGAAGACGTCTCGATCCGCCTGATCCTCGGCGACGACCTTCTGCTTTTCGGAGTACTTCTCGAGAGCACGAATCCGGTCCCGAAGAAGCGCAGCTTCCTCAAATTCGTGCCCGGTCGCGAGCCGCGACATCTCGTCCTTGAGGAGGCGGATCAGCTCACGAGTCTTGCCATTGAGCAGCTTCTCGACCTGCGCGATCGTCTGATTGTAGTGCGCCTCCGTCTCGTAACCGACGCACGGCGCGGCGCACTTCTGGATGTGATAATCGAGGCAGGGCTGGAACTTGCCGGCCTCAATGTTGGCGTCCGACAGATACAGGCTGCACGACCGAAGCTTGAAGATGTCCTTGATCGTCTTGAGCACCAGCTTCATGCTCTTGACGTCGGTGTACGGCCCGAAGTACTTCGAGCCGTCTCGTCGGACGCGGCGGGTGGGGAAGACCCTCGGGAAGCGCTCGTTCTTGATGCAGATGAAGGGGTATGACTTGTCGTCCTTCAGGTTGACGTTATAGCGGGGCTTGAGGCGCTTGATGAGGTTGTTCTCGAGAATGAGCGCCTCGGCCTCGGTGTCCGTCACGATGACAGCTACGTCGGCGATCTTGGCAACCAGAACAGCCAGGCGGCCATCTCGGGGGCGCGATTCCTGGAAGTAGCTCCGCACGCGGCTCCGGAGGTTCTTCGCCTTCCCGACGTACAGCACTTTCCCTTCGGCGTCCATGTGCTGATAGACGCCGGGTCCTCTCGGGAGGTGCTTCAGCTTCTCGGCGAGCGCGTCGGTCATGGGGGAAGAACGGCTCAGGCGCGGAGGAAGCGTGCGGTCATGGGTCCGAGCAAGGCCGCCTCAGCCGGGCCAAGCTTGTGTTTCATCCCTGGATGTACGGCTAGCTGCGCTCCGGGGATCACGCTATGGAGATGAAGCGCGTGCTGCAGCCGGAAGAAGCGATCTCGGTCGCCGTGAGAAACGAGCGTCGGTGAGCCGATGTCGGCCAGATCATCGTCCAGGACGTGTGTCGATGGCAGCGTCTTAATGTAGTCGCCCATTCGCTCGGCCAGGCGTCTCCACTGGTCTTCACCGTGCGCATCCGCCAGCCGCTGACGCCATGAGGGAGTGTTCCGCTCCAGCGCCTCTGGCTGGATTGCCGCGAGCATCTGCTGAGCTTCGGCCTCGTCCCAGCGCACGTTGGCGGCGTGGGAAACGACGCGCTCGACGCGTTCAGGCTGTAGGTGGGCAAGGCGCAAAGCCACGACAGCGCCCATCGAGAATCCGAACAGCGAAGCGCTCGGCAGTTCGAGCGCATCCATTACGCTCAGAACCTCGTTAGCGTAGGTGTTGATCGATGGGGTGGAAGCATCGCCATCGCGAGACTTCCCGTGACCCGAGAAATCGACCCCCAGCACCCGAAAGTGCGGCTCCAGCCAGGGGAACAGGTGGCGCGTCTCGAACTCGGTCGCCCCCAGCGCACTGTGAAGCAGGATGACGGGTGGGGCGTCAGGACGGCCGCGTTCAAAGACGGCGATCCCGTCAACCACGGACGATTCCTGCAGTGTCACTGGTGAGGACTGGCAGATCTCGACCAGGACGCCGGCCGTCTCGCGGGGATGGACGAAAAAGATCAGTTTCTCGTCGGCGCCCCGCTTGGGCGCGTCGTTCAAAAGCCGAACGCCTTCGGCGGCGAGGTGCTGGTGAGCGGAGTGAATGTCGTCGACCTCGAAGGCCAGGTGGTGGAGGCCTTCCCCTCGTCGGTCGAGGTGCCGAGCGATCGCTGAATCGGCACTCGTTGCCTCGAGCAACTCGAGGCGAGGACCACCGGCATCGAGAAACGTGGTTCGCACCGACTCGCTGGCGACGTCCTCGACCTTGTACGGAATCATCCCCAGGACGCGTCTCAGGGCCTCCGTGGACCGCTGTGCGTCTGATACGGCAATGCCTACGTGCTCTAGCTTCATGGCTCACGGCGTGTGCTGCGGGGAAGATCGCACCGCGGGGTGCACGGACTGCCGGAGGATCGCAGCCGTAGCTTCTCGACATGGCGAGTGCCCTTCACACACGTCCCCCTGAGGAGGCCCGTCGCATAGCGATGGCGACGAGCCTGGGCGTCGCTATCGTGATGCTCGTCGGTAAGACGGCCGCGGCCGTGATTACGGGAAGCACGGCAATCCTGTCGGACGCGGTGGAGTCGGGCATCCATCTTTTCGCCACCGGAATCGCCGCGTTCGGCCTCTGGTATGCGGCACAACCACCGGACCCGGAACATCCCTACGGTCACGGCAAAATTGCCTACTTCGCGAGCGCCTTCGAGGGTGCACTGATCCTCGTGGCGGCGCTGGCGATCATCGTGATCGCCGTGGGGGATCTGATTCGAGGTCCGGAAATCGAACAAATCGGTCTCGGTCTTCTGATAACCGGTGGTCTTGCGGCGGTTAGCGGCGTCCTGGGATACTGGCTTGTGAACGTCGGTCGCCGGACAAACGCACTCGTCCTCGTCGCCAACGGCCAGCACGTGCTGACCGACATGATTACGAGAGTTGTGGTTGTCGTGGGAGTTGCGCTGGTGTGGATGACGGGACTGGTGTGGCTAGATCCCGTGGTCGGGATCCTGGTCGGAGTCAACATCCTCTGGACGGCCTCGAGACTGATCCGCCGCTCGTACGACGGTCTCATGGAACGCGCCGACACAGAGGCCACTCAGCACATCGCCGACATTTTGCAGGCTGCCGTCAAGGATGGGAGTGTCTCCGGCTGGCACCAGCTCCGCCATCGGCACGTCAACGACAGGGTGTGGATCGAATTCCATCTCCTCTTTCCCCCAGCCCTCACCATTACCGAGGCGCACGACACGGCTACCGAGATCGAGCAAGCGATATTGTCGCTGTTCGACGGGTTCGACGTCTCTGTCACGTCGCACCTCGAACCTGACACACACGAGCACCCATCCGGCACGCACGAACCCGATCTTGACGCCCTTCACCCGCGCCATCTCTAGCCACACTTCGTTTACATGCGCATAGCTATCGTCGGTGGCACCGCGGCAGGACCGGCCACGGCCGCCGAGGCCCTTCGCTGCAATCCCGAGGCCGAAGTGGTCCTCTACGAGAAGGAGCCGCACATCTCTGTCGGGACTTGCGAGATCCCCTACTTCGCCTCCGGTTGGATCGAGGACTGGCGTCATCTCGAGGTGCTGACCCCGCGACAGTTCGAGCAGTCGCGAGGTGGTGTGGTG
>JBJHBB010000121.1:0-6752 GCA_050485265.1 Rhodothermales bacterium
AGACAGCCTCAAACATGAGGTGCTCGAAAAGGTGGGCGAAGCCGGAGCGGCCGCGCCGCTCGTGCCGGGACCCCACGTCATACCAGACGTTGACCGCGACGGCGGTTACCGTTGGGTCCGGGGCGAGAATCACTTTGAGTCCGTTGTCGAGTTCGTACGCTTCGAAGTGGAGGCCGCCCGTAGACGCGTCCTCCTGTGCCTGCGCAGGCGCACCGAGGGCGAGCCCGGCCAGGAGGCAGAGGGCGACCAGCGGCGTGGTCAATCGGGTCATCGTGTCGTTGTAGATGTATGAGGAAGGGGTGGGGCCCCAGAGAGGGCCAGAATTGCTTGTTCGAACGCGCGACGCAATAGTTGCAGTCTACCGCGCGCTGGGTCCGATCAGGACGGCGTTCAGGAAAAGCCTGTCTGCACCGCGCCAGTAGCCGCGGAAGTTGGGGTCTTCGGCGAAGGCCACGACCTGGCCGCTGCCCGCGCGTTCGACAAAGGCGAAAACGCCTCCGGGCAGTCGCTCAGTGTTCTCTGGCCACAAGTGGCCTGCGATACGAAGATCGTCCGTGGCATACCGCACGACCGCGCGGCGCGCAGGCGAGGGGCGGTCCTGCCGCTCGACGTAGACGCGATCCGACTGGACGAGGGCGGGAAAGCCTCCGTCGTAGCCGGCGACTAGCCAGGACTCGTGATCTAGCTCGGTGCGGACAAATGCGCCTGGCGTCGCGATCGGGTATTGATCCTCCTCGCTCCACACGTCCAGCGAAAGCAGTCCGAGCGGCCCGCGGGCCAGCTCCACCGCACCGCCGATAGCGACGAGCGTCCCGCCCTCACGAACCCAGCGTGCCAGTCGTTCAAGGTGTGCACCCGGAATCGTGGTGGTGTCGGTGACGGAGGGCACCTCGACGACGTCGAACTCGGCCAGTGGCGCGCTGCCCAGAGAGCGCGTGCGAAGGACCGTCGCCTGGATATCGTACTGCTGGTCGAGCGCGTGCCACGCCCACCCGAACGAGTACGCGTGCACGGGCTCCTCGGCCAGCAGCGCCACCCGTGTGGGACGAAGGTGAACAACATCTGTCGCACCCAGCGACGGGTGGCCACGCTCCGCGAGGCCCGAAGCAGTGCTTCTTGCCTCCAGGCGAAATCGTTGTGCCAGGTCACGTACGTCCGCGTGCACATCGGGGTCGTCGGCGACATATACGATGCCCGTCCCCGACGGGTAGTCCCGGCCGCCGATCCGCGTGGGCTTGGTCAGCATCCCCACACGATGTCCCCGGTCGCGAAGATGGTGCAGCGCAGCCGGCACGCCGGACGCCGCGCCATCGAGCAGATAGGCGTAGGCCGCGTTCGACGGGGGTAGCATCACCCCGTCATTTTCCGCGAAGGGCGACGACGCAAGGGAGCGGCTGTCCGTCGAGCCGAAAGCTTCGACGTTGAAGAGCAGGGGCAGCGACCACGCGGTGATGTCGTAGAATCGCGGGTTCTCGCCGCGGTCCAGCC
Source organism: Rhodothermales bacterium (assembly GCA_050485265.1). GTDB lineage: Bacteria > Bacteroidota > Rhodothermia > Rhodothermales > JANQRZ01 > JBJHBB01. The sequence goes on from JBJHBB010000121.1 coordinate 1,489, forward strand.
GGGTGCGCGCGGCCTCCAGAAACTCCTCCGGCACGGGCACGTGAGGCTCCATCAGAACCCTCACCAGACGGTTCAACGGTTGCGCCGCCTCGACAACGTAGGTGCCGGTCGAGAAGCTTCGACTCCCGACGGCCTCACCCGCCCGATCCGAGACACCAGAGAGTGACACGCCTTCGGTGAGCCGACCGACTTCGATGCCGTTGCGAACCAGAGTGGCGGCAAGTTCGGCAGCCATGGCCGGGTTCGACTCCGCGTCGATCAAGTACCGACGCGTGCCGCGCGCCCCGTCGGCGATGGATTCGCGCTGAGCGGCTACATAGTCCGCTAGCAGCGCCAGGCGCTCATCAGAGGCCAGCCGCACAGCCGCCCAGGCAGCCAGGTACTGCTGGTGCGCCGCGTCCGCGAGCGTGCGGGTCGTGCCGTCGGCGCGGTCGAGAGCAAGCCCGCGGCTCGAACCCTGTTCGTAGAGCATCCCCACCGCGCCCTGGTAGCTGAGGTACGACGTCGTGTAGCCGGGGTAGAAGTAATTGAACATCTCGCCGAGCGTGTACTGGACACCGGCGGCGTCGAAGGCTCGGGCGTGCGCCTCCCCGAACCGCTCGAACCATCTGGAAGCGTACTCGGGGAAGAACGGCCCGACAGGGTCCGTCGGGGGGTCGACGTAGAACTCGATGTCCGGACCCATCTCGTGGGCGTCAACGCCGACCTGCGGTCGCCACTCGCGGAAGACCCTGGCGCGCGGGGGCGTCTCGGCCTGCGTCTGAGCGAACCAGTCCCGATTGGTGTCGAAGAAGTAATGCCCCGTGCGGAAAGACAGCGCCTCCCACGATGTGAAGTCGTTGTTCCAATCCATCCGGGACGGATTGGCCGACCCCGACAGTCGGTGATGGTTGTGATGCGCGAACGCATCGCGACCGTCGGGATTGAGGACGGGGTCGATCAGGATGACGGTGTTTCGGATCGCATCCAGCGTGGCCTGGTCGTCCCGCGTGGTGAGGTGCTCGAGGAGCATGAGCAGGCCCTCCGTACCCGAGAGCTCAAACCCGTGGATCGATCCCCCCAGCCAGACGATCGCAGGCTGGTTCTGGAGGATGGAGGCTTCGTCGCCGGCCGCGAGGTTGCGCGGATCCCCCAGGCGCTGTGCGTTTCGCTGAATCTCGTCCAAGCGGGCATGATTCTCCGGCGATGTGACGATGGCCACCATGAGCGGCCGCTCCTCCCACGATCGGCCGATCACCTCGAAGGTCACGCGGTCGGATGCCACGGCGAGGCGCTCCAGATAGCGCTCGATCTGGTGGGTCTGTGTGATGCGCTCACCCACGGCGTAACCCGACACGTCCTCGAACGTGGGGACCTGGGCTGGCGCCGCGACGGTGATGAGCAGGCAGAGCCCTGCGAGCAAGAGGCTTCGGTACATGGCGGGAAAGAGAGCGGGCCCAGAGATACCAAGCCCCAGCACATACCCGCAAGGCTCGCGACTATGCCTTCCTCGACGGGGGCCCGGCAGGCTTCACTGCGGCGGTCGGTTTTGCGGTGTCGGGTGCCTGGCGGGGACGCCGCCAGAGTGGGACGCTCGAGCACGGCTCGCCGTACATCAGCTTGCCCGCCACGGCCTGGAGTTTTCGCGTGGCAACGAGGTAGGCGTTCGTCGGGACCACGCGGCTGCCACAACCCTTGATCACCACCGGCTTTCCCTCGAAACGGGCCCAGTCCTCGGCCTCGAGCGCCCGCGCGAAATGGTCTCGGATGAGATCCGCCGCAGAGCCGAGGGCGACGGATGCCGCAATGCCGTCGAGCTTCGACGCCACCAGCATGTACGCCCATGTGGGGATGATGGCGTCGGTCGAGCAGTCGACCGCCACGTGGCGGTCTCGATAGGCGTCCCAGTCGTGCGCCTTCACGGCCTCGCGGAAGGGTACCTCGCGCAATACGAACCCTTCGACCAGAAACGGAGCGATGTCGACCTCTGCGATCTCGCGCCCGTCCCAGAGCTCCTCCAGGTTGTAGACGACGATGTCCGACTCGGCGACGCGGTTGACGATGGGCTCCATGGGTTTCGTTGGTGCGGGGATGCGGCTTGGCGTGGATCGAGAACCGAGATCAGTCGATCCTAGTGGACCAGAACCCGGGCTGTCGGCTGTGGTGCGCTATTGCGACGACAACGATGTGGCTGTCATCGTGCTGGTAGACAATGCTGAGGGGGAATCTCCTCATGACTAAGCGCCTCACGGGTCCGCGTGATGTGTCCAACAGTATCGATCCAAGCCCGGGGTTCTCGACAAGGAGGTCCAGGGAAGCATCAAGCTCGATGAGGAAGCGCCGACCCAAATTGGTTCGCTGCTGTTCGTAGTGAAAGGCAATTTCACCGAGTTCCTCGGCAGCCTCCGGGTGGAAGCGAACGGCGGTCATTCAATACGTCGCGAAGCGGTAAGCAGAGCGTCATCTCTGGACACAGTGCGAGAGGCGTCTGTCGCCACGTCCTCGATCCGTCGCCTGATCAACTGCATCCACTCCTGGGATAGGTCGGCTTCAGAGCCTAGGCTCTCGATCAGGCGGAGCGCAAGGTCTTCACGGGCCGCCGGCGGTAGAGCCAGGGCCTCTGTGGCGAGACGCTGAGGTGCTGAGTCGGACATGATTCCAGGCAATTGACTCCGTGGGGATGTCGTAGTCGCGAACGCCCTACCGGATCCTGTTCACGCGGGCTCCATGGATTGCTGCACTAATGACCTCGATCGCGCGATCAATCTCGTCATCGGTGGTGTAGCGCCCCAGGGACAGCCGGACCGTGCTGAAAGCGTCTTCGTCCGGGAGGCCCATCGCGGTGAGGACGTGGCTCGGCCGCGCCGACGTGGTCTGGCAGGCACTCCCGGTGGAGGCCGCCACTTCGAGCATCCGCGGGAAGACGTCGCGCATCCGGGCGCCGGGAAACGTGACGTTGGTCGTGTTCGCGACGCGATCGGTCCCGGCTCCATTGACGAAGGCATCCGGTATGCGAGACAGTAGCTCCGATTCCAACCGGTTGCGCATCGGTGCGAGCCGAGCCGCTTCGCCGGCCACGTTCTCTCGGGCGATCTCTGAGGCCCGACCCATCCCCACGATTCCCGGCACGTTGGGTGTGCCGCTGCGCAGCCCGTCCTCGTGGCCTCCGCCGTGAATCTGGGGAAGAAGTCGCACGCGTGGTTTCCTGAGTCGGTGATACAGAATGCCCACGCCCTTCGGCCCGTACATCTTGTGCGCGGATAGAGCCAGGAGGTCGGCTCCCCACGAGTCGACGTCGATCGGGATCTTGCCCGGCGCCTGTGTGGCATCGACCATCAGGAAGGCACCGGCGGCGTGCGCGATCTCGGCGATCTCGGTGAGAGGATGGATCACGCCGGTTTCGGAGTTGACCGCCATCGCGGCGATCAGGAGGGTGTCATCCGAAACGGCCGCTGCGAGGTCGTCGAGGTCGACGCGTCCCTCGCGGTCGACCTCGAGGACCGTCACCGCGCTGCCCTTTTGCGATAGCGCTTCGCAGCATTGCAGCACGGCCTTGTGCTCAGTGGCGATCGTCACAATCCGGTTGCGCGAGCCGGCATAGGCCGCCGCCGCACCCTTCATGGCAAGGTTGGCGGCCTCAGTCGCGCCGGAGGTGAAGGTGACGTTGCGCGGCTCCGTGCCGATCAGCGCCGCCACGCGCTCCCGCGCCTGCGAGACGGCCTCGTCCGCCGCCCAGCCGAAAGCGTGCTCGCTGGAAGGATTGCCGAAATGCTCCGAGAAAAACGGCAGCATCGCGTCGACGACCAAGGGGTCGACCGGTGTCGTGGCGTTGTAGTCGAGGTAGATCGGCATGCCACCAATCTAGTCGACCGATCACGACTTGGTGCCGACCACGGTCACCGAGACGATCCCACTGCTCCGAAGAGCCTCGCGGCCTGCTTCGTCGAGGTCGGCAAGCATCGAGTTGGGTATCGGGATGGGTCGATGCGCGACCACGCGAACGTTTTCGAATCCGGCGGCCTCGAGCAGGTCGATGTACGCTCGGCGGTCCATCGCTCCGCTGACGCAGCCGGCGTAGAGCTCGGCCGCGTGCTGCAGATGGGCGGGGAGGCTCCCCTCCGAAACGATGTCGGAGACGCAGAAGTGGCCGCCCGGCCGCAGCACGCGGTGCATCTCGGCGAAGGCCTGCGCCTTGTCCGGCACCAGATTCAGCACGCAGTTCGAGATCGCCACGTCCACCGAGGCATCCGGGAGGGGCATGTCCTCAATGGCGCCCTCCACGAACTCGACATTCTCGTATCCCAGTCTTTCGGCATTCTTCCGGGCGAGGGCGACCATCTCTGGGGTGAAGTCGAGCCCGATCACCTTGCCGGTGGCACCCACCTGTCGCCGCGCGACGAATGCGTCGACTCCGGCACCGGAGCCGAGGTCGAGCACCGTCATCCCCTCGACCAGTCCAGCGTGCTGGACGGGCAGGCCGCATCCGAGGCCGAGGTCCGCCTCGGGCACGTGCCCCTCGACGCCGTCGTAGGCGTCACCGATCATGCTCAACTCGCCGGTCCCACAGCAGCCCTCTCTGCCTTGGGCGACGCGGGCGTACTTCCGGCGAACCGTCTCGCGAAGAATTTCCGGGGATGGTGCGGCTACGGTGCTCATGGGAGACTCTGGCTGGTGTAAAACCTCTTATCGTAAAAGTACGATGGATGTTTCAGCTGGACCTCCCTTGCCGAAGAATTTCCCTTAGCTCCCCTAGAGACTGGTTCGCACGCCCACGAGGAGGGTTCGTGGGAGTCCCGGCCGCAGGCCCGCCGGCCGGTGCGCGGCCACGTAGACCGTATCGAAGACGTTGCGGACGCTTCCGAAGACGGCCGTGCGGGGGTCCACCGACACCTCACCCGCGAGGTCGAGGACGGCGTGCGCGCCAAGCCGGCTCTCGGCGGGAATCGGCCCCGAACCGGCCTCGGTGCGGCGGTGGCTCTTCGCGCTGAGGCGGGCATCCAGACTGTATCGGCTCCACGCGACGCCGAGGCTGGCCGCGCCCTGGTGCCGCGCCACGTAGGGGACTTCATCGCCCGTGCTCACCGTCCCCCACGGCCCGAAACTGCTCTCGAACGAGGACTGGAAAGTGGCATCGGTGTAGGTGTAGGCGACACGCGCCGGGAGACCGAGACCGGCTACGCCGAACATCGATGCCAGGTCGAACGTGCCGGACAGCTCCAGGCCGAGCACGTGCACCGCGCCGCCGTTGAACTGATCGGTCGAACCAGTGCCTCCGCCGGCGGCGA
>JBJHBB010000122.1:0-6698 GCA_050485265.1 Rhodothermales bacterium
CCTCGAAGGTCCACGCCGAGGCATCGTTCAGATAACCAAGGGCGTCTCCGATGGCGTCCGACAGCTTGTCGACCACATCGTGGGGCACCATGCGCTCGACCACCCAGTCCACCGGCTGCATCACCACGTTAGCCGCCTGTCTGGCCAGTCCACCGAGGCTCCTGGGGAGGTCCGAAAGCCCGCCCGTGGGTAGCGCGCCAAGGACGGGCTCGCCCCGTCGCCAGCGTTCGATTTCTCTCTGGGCCTGCTTTTCGTACTCGGTCAAGCGCATGGGCGGAGCGGTGAGTGACCGAGCTCACCGCTCAACGCCCGCGGCTCAGTCCTGGTTGATGTCGTACTTCTTCAGCAGTCGGTACATCGTGGCGCGGCCGATGCCGAGCTCGACTGCCGCGCGGTCGACGTTGCCGTCGCAGAGAAGGTAGGCGCGCTCGATTGCCTGGCGCTTGAGGTCCTCGAGGGGCAGGATCTCGCCGTCGTCCCCCAAGCTGAGCACGTGCAGGACCTCCTCGGCGTGGGCGCCTATACCGTCGCCGGCGTGCTGAGGTTGCGGCGGAGCCTGGCGCCGATTCGGTACCGCTGATCCCGGCTGCGCGCGGTCGATCCAGGGGGTTATACCGGTTCCGATGTCGAGCATCAGATCGTCGACGGTGATCTGCTCCTCATCCGAGATAAGGATCGCGCGCTCGATGGTGTTCTTGAGTTCGCGCACGTTGCCCGGCCAGCGATGGCCCAGGATGGCGCGGCAGGCCTGCTTGGAGAGCACCTTGTCCTTGAACTCGGGGTGCGCCTCCTTGTAGGCATCCACGAAAGAATGCGCGAGCACGAGTACGTCCTGGCCACGGTCGCGCAGCGGTGGTAGGGTGACGGGGAACTGGAACAGCCTGTAGTACAGGTCCTCTCGAAAACCGCCCTGGCGAATCAGCTCGGGAATGTCGCGATTGGTCGCCGAGATCACACGGCAATCAAACTTGATCGTCTCGTTGCCACCCACGCGCGTGATCTCGCGGTTCTGGAGCGCACGTAGCAGCTTCGCCTGAAGGTCCAGGTCGAGCTCACCGATCTCATCGAGGAATAGTGTGCCGCCGTCGGCCTGCTCGAACTTCCCGATGTGCCGAGCATGCGCACCGGTGAAGGAGCCCTTCTCGTGCCCGAAGAACTCGGACTCCATGAGCTCGCGCGGAATGGCCGCACAGTTGACCACCACGAACGGTCCGCGAGCGCGCGACGAGTTGTAATGGATCGCCCGCGCCACGAGCTCCTTACCCGTGCCGCTCTCACCCTGGATGGCCACCGTCAGATCCCCACGGAGAGTCTTTTGGATGAGGCGGTACACGTCCTCCATGGCCGACGAGTCACCCACGATCTCTTCGAGGCCGTACTTCTGGGCCACCTCGCCGCGCAGCGCCTCGACTTCACGAGCCAGCTTGACCTTCTCCTTGACGTGCTCGACTACGGAGTCCAGCTTGACTAGGTCGTCCTGGCCCTTGGTGACGTAATCGTATGCGCCCAGACGCATCGCCTCGACGGCGGTCTCGACGTTGCCCTGTGCCGAGATCATTACCACCGGGAGATCGGTCCGCGTGCGGCGAAGTCGCTTCAGCGCCTCGATGCCGTCTACGCCGGGCATCATGATGTCGAGCAGGATCAGGTCCGGAAGGCCGGTCGACGGATCCTCGAGTCGCTCGAGCAGTTCCTCGCCGCTGTGGAAGACCTCTACGTCGTGGTCGGTGGCCTTGCTGAGACGGTACGAGAGGAGGCGGGCGTAGTGCCGGTCGTCGTCGACGACAAAGAAACGGTAGCTCATGGACGGGCGTCGCGTGGGGGTTCGGTGTATCGAATCGGGACCCGCCTCTCGGCGAGCCGGCGGTACTCGCGACACCCTCCCCGAAAACGCCTCCCGAGCAACTACACGCGGATGAAGAGCAGGCCCAGCACCCCGACCGTGTAGCAGTAGAACGCGAAATAGAACAGGTTGCCGCGCTGGACGAAGGCGAGTACCACGCGAATCGCCCAGACACCGGCAGCGTAAGCCACGACCGTACCCAGCAGCAGCGGCAACCAATTAACGGCCTCTTCTGTCTCAAAAAGATCCAGCACCTCCAGCATCGTCGCACCGATGATCACCGGCAGTAGCATGAGGAATGAGAAGTCCGCCGCTTCCTTTCGAGACGTGTTCTGGTAGATAGCGGCACTGATGGTCGCTCCCGAGCGCGAGATGCCGGGAATCATCGCCGCTCCCTGCGCGAGACCAACGACCAGCGCCTTGGCCGCCGAGAAATGCCCGGTCGGATTGGGCCGAAGCCTGAGCATCAGCAGAAGCGTGCCCGTGACGAGGAGCATCACGCACACCAGGCGCGGATCGGTGAAGGCGGCCTCCAGCCAGTCTTTGGCCAGGACGTACACAAGGCCCGTGGGGATGATCGACAGGAGGACGAACGCTACCAATCGCAGCGACGCGACTTGCGCATCCTCGGTACCCTCGTCGCCCGGTTGGCGCTCGATGCGCCCGGGCCGCAACGCTCGACGCCAGGCGGACCCACGCCGCGCGCCGGCGAGCCCATCCGCGATGATCACCCCGATTCGCCGCCAGTAGACCGTGACGATCGCCAGTGTCGTGCCGAAGTGCGTCAACACCTCGATGGTGATCCCCGGCTGCTGTACGCCGGGCTGGTACTGGCCGAGGACGAGGGGGCCCGAGGATGAAACGGGAAGGAACTCGGTGAGTCCCTGAATGAGACCCAGAAGGATTGCCTCCCAGATGGACACGCGCGGTCCCGGGCTGGTGGAGTGAATGGTAGGCGCGCGAAGGTACGTGGACTAGCCGTCTTGCGGAAGCCTCGGCTCGACGAGAAGAACCTCCTCCCTATCGACGAGCATTGCGCCAGGCGGGCCGCCCTTCAGGGGGCGGACGTGCTTGCGCTCGGTGACCTGGACCGGAACGAGCGCGCTGGTTCTCGCGCGGCTGAAGTGGGCCGCGATCGCCGCCGCTGCCTCGATCACAGGTCGCGGGACGGTGACGGTCCGGTTGTCCCGGCGGACGATCACGTGCGAACCCGCCACGCCGCGCGCGTGAAGCCATAGATCGTGCGGCCTGGCATGTCGTGTTGTGAGGACCGCGTTGTCACGCGCGCTTCGACCCACCCACGCTTCGAAGCCCCCGCCCAGATCGAAGCGGCGATAGGGAAGCCGCTCTCCTCCGTCGCCGGCCGAGCGTATCAAGTCTTGCAATTCGCCCTCGTGCTGATCGAGGAACGACTCGGCGGCCGCCACGCTATCGACGGCCTCGAAGTTTTCCAGCAAGGTCTGGGCTCGATCGGCCGCCTGCTGAACCTCCTCCCATCGTGCTTCAGCGGTTGCGCGTGCAGCGCGAACCCGGCGGGCGCGGTCGTACAGCCGCTGTGCGTTCTCGATGCCGCTCAATGCCGGATCGAGCGGGATCTCCACCGGCTGTCCGTCCCCCAGAATGTCCGGCAGAGTCACTGACTCGTTCCCGGGCTTGAGACTGGTCGACTGCGCCATGAGAAGGTGAGCGTGGCGTTCATGCTCATCGGCCCGGGAGGGCCGGTTCAACTCCGCGAGCATCCGTTCGGCGCTTCGCTGCGAGCGCTCGGCGTGCCGCCGCAGGATGGTCTCGATGGGTCGCAAACGTCGCTCGACGCGCTCCTGGGCGAGTGTCCGGTGCGCAAAGATCCGCAGAGCGTCGTCGACGGTCGCAAACGACTCTGCGCGCAGGTCATCACCCGCGCTCTTCAGGGGGATGAGGGAGAAGATCTCGGCCCACTCGCCCCGCCAGAGCACGCGCGGGCTCGGTGAGGCCAGCTCGTCTTCGATACGTCTGCAGGTGGTGAACAGCCTTTCGAGATCGTCGGTAGGCAAGTCCCCGCGGTTGATCCCCTCCAATTCGGATCGGACGACCGCTTCGCGCGCAAGGGTATCGTCGAACAGCGGCATGGCCCGCGCGACGGCCGCGACGAGCCGTCGACCGGCATCCAGACGCGCGGCGAACCGATCCAGCGACTCCACCTCCGGTGCCGACCGGGCCTCGTTGGGCGCAACATCCCCGATGAACGACTCTGAGTTGCCGGCGCCGATCAGCCACACGTTGGGCCGTGGCCCGAACAGGGATAGCTGAATCCTGAGTCCGGTGTCGAGGTCGATCCACATCACCCGGTCCCGAGTAGCGAGTCGGACGCCAGTCACAGATCCTCCCGTGGCATCGTCAAACACGATCGCCGTGTTCTTGCGCGCTCTACCGCGCCCGCGATTGCGAAACAGGAGCCGGCGCTCCGGTCGGAGGACTACTACGATCGTACAGTCAGTGTCCGCGCCTTCCAGCGAGATCGACAACTCGCCACGGTTCTGTGAGTAACACTCGGCGACGCGCATCCCCGCGAGCATTCGCTCCCATTCGCGGGTAAGCGCAGACAGTGTGTAGTAGGTGAGGTGCATTGCAGAGTCTACGCGCGGGCACCGCTACCTGACGAGCGCGTTGGTGCGCTGCATCTTTCATCCATCTACCAAGACACGCATGGGAGGCCTCGACCGCATCGAATCCCGGCTGCAGGAGCAAGGCATTGCGCTGGACGAGCCGGACGCCGAGGAGCTACTCCGCGACGACCCCAATGCCCTGCTGATTGCGGTGCTGCTGGACCAGCAGATCCGCGCGGAGACCGCCTTCGTAGGACCGTACCGGCTCAAGCAGCGACTCGGCCACCTCGACCTGGGCAAGATCGCGGGGATGAACCAGGAGAAGTTCCAGGAGGTGTTTGCCGAGTCACCCGCCGTCCACCGGTTCTCTTCGATGATGGCCGGGCGGACGCAGGCGCTGGCCCACTACGTGGTCGACGAGTTCGACGGCGATGGGGGCCAGGTCTGGCAAGACGCCGATGACTCCGAAATCGCCCGGCGCGCGAAACGGCTCCCCGGCTTCGGAGCGGGGAAAGTCAACACGCTGCAGCACGCGCTTACGGTGTTCGGCTATCGCTGAACTAACGCGTCGTCGGCCCTAAACAAAAAGGGCTGGCCGAGGTCTCTCGGCCAGCCCTGGTACTTCATTCGTGACGCGCTTACCGCACGACGACGAGCTGCGACGAAACCACTTCGTTGCCCGCCATCATCCGGACGTAGTACGTGCCGGAGGCAAGCCCAGAAGTATCGAGGCGCACTGAGTGGCTGCCCGCGTCCATGGACTGGTCCATCACGACGTCGACCTGGCGGCCGAGCACATCATGGATGGTCGTCAGGACGTGTACGCCATTCTCGAGCTCGATCGGAAGCGTCACCACACCCGAGGCCGGGTTCGGGTAGGCGCTACCAATCTGGATCGAGCGAGCAGTGGCAACACCCTCGGTGCTGACACCCATGTCGGTTCCACCAACGGCCAGCACCCAGCCAATGTCTTCCCAGTCAGGGTTCAGGTCGACCAGCGGAGTCGGATCGGCGACGTTGCAGTCATCACTGTGGATGAAGGTGTCGCCAGTCTGGCCATCACTGTTGAAGCCGGCCAGTGCCACATACTGACCATCGGAGTGCGGAATGTGCACGCGAACGGCCATCACCGAACCGGCCGGGATCACTACCGCCGGCTCGAACTCGATCGTCTTCACGTCACCAAAATCACCCGTGGTCACGTTGAAGTCGACGCTAGTGACCTCGTCGACAGTCGCCCAGGACAGCGAGCCGTCTACTGTGTAGATGGTGATCGTCTGCTCATGCGCGGCATCGGTCGTAGGTGCAATGCCATGGAAGATCGTGTTGATGTGCAGGTCGCCCATCACATCGAAGGCCTCGAGGTCGAATACTCGCCAGTAGTTATTCTCCTGAGTCGGAGAGCCGGCGCCATCAACGAAGCACGCCACGCCGCCGTGGGCAACGCTCATGTTGACGGAGTGCGAGATGATGACCGGGTCGCCGCCGCGATCGAAGTGGGACGTGCCGGGCTCGCCAACTGGGGCCAGCTCGATTTGCTGCGCAGTTGCGGCCAGGGGCAGCATTAGAAGCGCAGCCGCAGGGAGTAGCATTCGCATCATGAGAGAGAGGGGTTAGTGAGCACGGGAAGCGCCCGGTTCTGGGCAGCTTGCTTTAGGCCCGTAACGATACGCTCTACCCTCAGATCGATGCAAGGTTATTTCCCAGTTCCGGGGTTTCCCGGATGCGTGACGGGCAGCGGACTCCTATCCGACCGAGCCATCCATCGATCGCCTAAGGATGTCGTCTGCGTGCTTCGTGGCGCGGAGGTAATAGCTGGCTTCGAGCCGTCGCTGCGTATGGGCGTCGAGATCACTATGTGTGCCACGCCGCCGGATGCGGTCCGCACGAGCGTGATAGAGCGCCAGAGCCGCGGCCACCGAGATGTTGTAGCTCTGGATGAAGCCATCTATCGGCAGGACCAGGTTGATGTCCGCGGCATCTCGCATTTCGGTGGAAACCCCTTCGGCCTCGTTTCCGAGCACGATAGCCGTTGGGATCGTGAAGTCGACCTCATCGATGAGGAGTGCGTCGGCGTGGAGGTGGGTGGCGGCGATGCGGAAACCTCGTTCACGGAGTGCACGGACTGCTTCGGCGGCGGAGTCCCATACGTGAATGTCGATCCACTTGTCCGCGCCCTGACTCTGCCGCTTAGCCGCTCCCCGGGTACCGGTCACCGCAGTTCCGGAGATGTCGGATCGTGCGCCCCAATCCGCCGCATCACCCTGCAG
>JBJHBB010000123.1:0-1500 GCA_050485265.1 Rhodothermales bacterium
GACCATCACTCCGGCCATGTCGAGGCCTAGCAGGAGCATTTCGCCGTCAATCGCGCGACCGGCTATCGGCTCGACGGAGACGTTCAGGATGTGCGGCGCGGCGTCCTCACCAGAGGGCGTATTGACTCGAATCGTCTCACCCAACTCGTTTCGGAGAGCCACTTCTAACCTGTCTCGCAACCCCCGGACCCGTTCCGCCTCTGCCTCCTGGTCGAGAGTCGCGGATTCGAGTGCCGCTGCGAATCCCACGATGGCCGCCACGTTCTCGGTGCCGGCCCGGCGCTCGCGCTCGTGCTTGCCACCCAGCAGTAAGGGGCTCAGCTCAATCCCTCCTCTGACGTAAAGGACGCCCACCCCTTTCGGCCCATTGATCTTGTGGCCTGAGAGGGTGAGGAGGTCCACCTGCAGGAGCTCGACATCGATCGGCATAAACGGCGCTGCCTGCACGGCGTCCGAGTGGAACGCCACGCCCGACCGACGGCACACCGCTCCAATTTCGCCGATTCGATTCACCGAACCGAGTTCGTTGTTGACGTACATCACGGAGACGAGCCCGGTGCTCTCTGAGAGGGCCTCCTCGACCTGTGCCGGCGAGATTATTCCTCGGGCATCGGGACGCAGAAAGGTTGCCGCATGACCGCTATCCGCGAGTGACTCTGCCGGGCGCAGGATGGCTTCGTGTTCAACGCGCGAGGTCACAAGTGCTCGACCGCGCTGGGATGGGTGACTGAGGACTCCCGCAATGGCCAGATTGTCCGCCTCCGTGCCACCACTCGTGAAGATGATCTCGGCAGGCACGCAGCCCAGCAGCGAGGCAACCCGTTCGCGCGAAGTCTCGATGGCGTGTCGTGCCCGCCGACCCGACGCGTGAGCCGAGGACGCGTTGCCGTAGTGTTCACTGAGGCATGGACGCATCGCGTCGAGCACCTCGGGTGCGATCGGCGTGCTGGCGGCGTGGTCGAGATAAACGGTCATTGATTGGCCGGTGGACGCGGCAATCTACTCGGCGTCCGTCGCGCCTGTCGGGCCCTGGTTTTGGACAGGTCGTCGCAACGGGATCTTTACATGTGCAGCGGCGGGTGGCACCGAACAATCTCTGGTCCCTCGCGTAAGCGATCTCCCCTCTCTCATCCCCCTATATTCACCTCCGGGGCACATGCCAGCAACCACCTCGACACTTCGTCAGGGCTCTCCGTCTCTTTCCAGAAACGGTCACGATTCCAGGACTCCTTCAACCGGCGCTACAGCGTCGACCAAGCCATCACAAACGGGGAATATGGACAAGCTTGTCATCGAAGGTGGAAACGCGCTCCGCGGCTCGATTCACGTCGGCGGCTCGAAGAACACAGCGCTGCCTCTGATGGCCGCCGCCTTGCTCGCCGAGGGCACCACGGTCTTCCACAACGTCCCCGTACTCCGCGATATCCACACGTTCTCGAACGTGCTCCGGGTGGCAGGATCGAAGGTGCAGTACCGGCCGGATGACGATCCCAATACCCC
>JBJHBB010000123.1:1510-6697 GCA_050485265.1 Rhodothermales bacterium
GTATCGGATCGATCACCCAGAGGCGCCTTACGATCTCGTCAAGAAGATGCGCGCCTCGTTCTACATGCTCGGTGCGCTCCTTGGGCGCTGCGGCCAGGCGCGCGTGTCGATGCCTGGTGGCTGCGCATGGGGCCCCCGACCCGTTGACCTGCACCTGCAGGTGATGGAGGCCCTGGGTGCGAAGATTGACCTCGACCGCGGATACGTCGTAGCTCGCGCACCCGGTGGACGCCTCCCCGGTGGTCATTTCCGATTCGAGCCCGTTTCTGTCGGCGCCACCATCAACGCGTTGCTTGCGGCGGTGACGGCTCGCGGCACCTCTGTCCTCGAGAACGTCGCTGTCGAGCCCGATGTGGTCGTCTTCGGTGAGGCTCTGATCCAGATGGGCGCCGAGATAAGCGGGCTGGGCTCGCGCACGCTTACGATAAAGGGCGTCGACAGGCTGGAGCCCATCGACTACTGGATCTGCCCTGATCGGATCGAACTCGGCACGTACATGATCGCGGCCGTGCTTGCTGGAGAGCCGGGAGGTACGTTCGATATCACGGGCGCTGCGGCTGGACACCTAGGCGACGCATTCCCCGAGGCTTTCCGTGCGACCGGCGCCGATTTCGAGATCAGCGCCGACGACAACGGGCGGTTCGAGCGTGTCCGCGTGCTCGTCCCCGAGACCATCAAGCCGGTCTCAATCGAGACGATCCCCTACCCCGGCTTTGCGACCGATCTGCAAGCTCAGTGGACCGTCCTTATGACGCAGGCCGACGGCCCGTCGTACGTCAAGGACACCATCTACACCGACCGCTTCAAGCACATTCCGGAACTACAGCGACTGGGCGCAAGCTGCCGCGTGGACGGCAGCACGGTGCGCGTCGAAGGACAGGGCTCGGGAAGCTTGCAGGGTGCCACCGTCATGAGCACCGACCTCAGGGCCTCTGTCGCCCTCGTACTCGCAGGGATGGTCGCCGAGGGCCAGACGGATGTACTTAGGGTGTACCATCTGGACCGAGGCTACGAGGACCTCGAGGGCAAGCTGTCCCAGGCAGGCATCGTCATCCGGCGCGAGGCCTACGACGAGTTCGCGGAGGCCGAAGAGCTCGCGATGCAGTAGGCCGCTCATTGGCAGACGGTCGCCCGTCCCTCAGCTCTGCGGGGTGAACGTGCCGTCGCGCTCCATGACTTTGGTGACGCGCTTAACGGCGGCGTCGCGGCGAGTCTGCTTGCGCGCAAGAGCCTTGCGCAGAGCGTGGCTTCCGGCCATCGAGAATCCGATCCAGCCCAGCAGAAAAGCCCCCGCTGTCCCCAGCGTCTGGGTAGTAGTCAACTGATTCGCCGTCACGATCATGGCGAATGCGACTACGGCTGCGATCAGCGAGCCGTAGACGAGAATCATTATTGGTCTGGACATTCTTTTCCTGGGATTCGAGGGTGGTTGAGCACCGTCATGCAGAAGGCGCGGTTCCGCTAAGACCCGACTATGCGCGCGTAGCGCCGCTTGCCGACTTTGAGGACGACTGGCAGGTCGAGCAAACTAAGCGTCGTCGCGGGATCGTCGACCCGCTCACCATCTAGCGACACTGCGTTCTGCTGGACGAACCGTCGGGCCTCACCGTTTGAGGCCGCAAAACCGGCAAGCCGCATCAACTCGAGGAGGCTTGCCTCCGCCTCCGGCATCACGACTTCGGGGATGTTTTCGGGGACTTCGCCCTGGACGACCGTCCGCTCGAAGTGCCGGCGGGCCTCGTCCGCGGCGGCCTCGCCATGGTACATCCGCACCAGCGTCCAGGCGAGGTGGTGCTTCGTGTCGCGCGGATTAGCCCGGACCTCCACCTCGAGTGCAACGAGTCTCTCAGGGGGGACGTCCGTTGCGTGTTCGAAGTACCGGAGGATGAGCTGATCAGGGATCGATAGCGTGCGCCCGTAGATCTCCGAGGGCGCATCGGCGATGCCGATGTAGTTGTCGAGCGACTTGGACATCTTCTCCTTGCCGTCGGTCCCCTCCAAGATGGGCATACACAACGCAACCTGCGGCTCCTGCCCCGCAGTTTCCTGGAGGCTCCTCCCCACAAGCAGGTTGAACAACTGGTCCGTCCCGCCAAGCTCGACGTCAGACTCGAGCACCACGGAGTCGTGTCCCTGGGCCAGTGGGTACAGGAACTCGTGTACGGAGATCGGCTCGCCGGACTTGTAGCGTTTTTCGAAGTCGTCGCGCTCGAGCATCCGCGCGACCGTGTACTGTCCCGCGAGACGGATTACGTCGGGGAAGGACATCTCCCCGAGCCACTCGGAGTTGTATCGGATCTCGAGCCTTTCCGGGGATGTGTCCAAGATCTTACCTGCCTGCTCGAAGTACGTCTCGCCGAATTCCCGCGTCTGTTCCAGGGTAAGTGGCTGTCGCGTCTTGGAACGACCGCTCGGGTCCCCGATCATCGCCGTGAAATCACCCACGATCAGCACGGCCCGGTGGCCGAGATCCTGGAACTGCCTCAGCTTGCGAAGGACGACCGCGTGTCCGATGTGCAGGTCCGGGCGCGAGGGGTCGCACCCCAGCTTGATCGTCAGTGGGCGCCCGGTCCTTCGCGACCGCTCCAGTTTTGCTACCAGCGCCTCCTCGGGCGCGATCTGCGCCACTCCCCGTCGGATAACTGCTAGCTGCTCTTGGACAGGGGCGAAGGACATGGTCGGAAGAGGTGTGGATTGCGGATGGGTCGTAACCGCTACGATCAGGCGTATCAGCGCTTGACGGCCTGCTCCATGCGACGCTTGGCGTCACGTTCGGCGATGTCGTGCCGCTTGTCGTGCAATTTCTTGCCGCGGGCGACTGCGATCTCCACCTTGGCCCAGCCGTTCTTGAAGTAGAGCTTCGTGGGAACGAGGGTCAGGCCCTTCTGATCAGTCGCCTTCTGCAGCTTCTCGATCTCGGCCTTCTTGAGGCGCAACCGTCGGGGGCGCACCGGCTCGTGATTCGCATAGCCGCCGTGGACGTACGGCGCGATGTGCAGGTTGTGCAGCACCGCCTGCCCACCCTTGATCGCTGCGAAGGCGTCCTGGAGGTTGGCCTTGCCGGCGCGCAGAGACTTCACCTCGGAACCCTGCAGCTCGATACCAGCCTCGAAGCGATCGTCGAGGTGGTATTCGTAGCGAGCGCGCCGATTGTCGGTGATGATCTTGATGCCGGACATCTTGGGTCACGCGGCGGACCCAATTTGAGCCGCCGCGCCATTTCCTCGTGGTTCAGAGTTCCTCGTCTTCGTATTCGTCGTCGGCATCCTCTTCGTCGCCAATGGCGACGAAAGGAATCTCGACCATCTCCTCTATCGCGCGATGATAGAACAGATGTTCCATCCACGTCTCGAGACCGGCGTGAGCGTAAGCGGCCAGGGTGATGGAGGTAGGCTCCTCCACCGACGGCTCCTCGACGTCGCCTTCCAGCTCATGAGCGACCGATTGCAGATAGGCTGCTTCGGCTGGATCGACGCCGCCTGCGGTCGACACCAGCAGCGCCCAGACCATCGGGCGGGTGGTTAGCTCGAACCACTCACGACCCAGGTTCAGTACGACGCCACCGTCCGGTGCCACGGCCGGATCGGGGAGCAGGTACGCATCGACGTCGTCGCGCGCAGCATTCGACTCCACCGGGACGAACTGCGGCTTCGAACCGTAGGCCTCGCGAAAGACGATCTGCGTGAGGATGGCCTCCTGCGCAAAGATCGGATCGAACCCCAGCCGGGGCTCCTGATCACGCGCGACGGCGCCCAGGCCGGCTCTCACGTGAACGGAGGCCGACGGATAGGCCTTCCCCACCAACGCCACTCCCGGTACTACCGAGTAGGCCTCCGGATCGCGCAGGACACTCAGCGTGGGGACGAAGGCCAAGTCGACCTGGCCCGAACGAAGGGCCAGGTCGGCATGCTCGAGAGCGACCGAAGACACCGACCCGACCGGGCCGGATGCCGATGCCCAGGCCGCAGCAAGCGCCCGGGCCGCGGGCACGTCCGGAACGCCAATTCGCAGCGGCTGAGTGCGATCGATCACCGCTGGGTGTCGCGCATCTTCTCCTTGATGCGGGCGGCCTTGCCGCGACGATCGCGCAGGTAGTAGAGCTTCGCACGGCGGACACGGCCCTCACGCACGCGCTCGATCTTAGCGAGCTTCGGTGAGTGCACGGGGAAGACGCGCTCGACGCCGACGCCGTTCGACACCTTGCGAACGGTGAAGGTCTCCGTGGCGCCGTGCCCCTGGCGGGCGATGACGACGCCGGAGTAGCGCTGGATGCGCTCCTTGTTGCCCTCGATCACGCGCACGTGCACGTCGACGGTATCACCGGGCTTGAACTCGGGGATGTCGTCCCTGAGCTGCGTGCCCTCGATGAGGGTCATCAATTCGTTCATGGCTGTTCTCGGTGTGGGGTGTATCTGGTTCGGGAAGAAGCCGGATCGAGCCTACTCCTCCTCGGAAAATGGTTTTAGCAGGTCTGGCCGTTTCTCGCGCGTGCGCTGCAAGCGCTGCGAGTCGCGCCAGTCGCGGATCTTGTCGTGGTCGCCCGACAGAAGAACATCGGGGACGTCCATCCCCCTAAACGAGGCCGGGCGGGTATAGACCGGCGCGTCGAGGAGGCCGTCCTGGAACGAGTCGGAGAGCGCGCTCTGCGCATCCCCGAGAACGCCCGGTAGCAACCGGGCCACCGCGTCGATGACGACGAGCGCCGGCAGTTCGCCACCGGACAGCACGTAATCCCCGATCGATATCTCACGAGTGATCAACTGATCACGCACGCGCTGGTCGATGCCCTTGTAGTGCCCGGCGATCAGGCATACACGCGGCAATAAGGACAGCTCGTTGGCGACCGACTGGTCGAACGGCTCTCCGTCCGGAGTCAGGTAGACGACCTCGCCGGGCTCGCCCCAGTCCTCGACGATCGCCTCGATGGCGGCGAAGAGGGGCCCTGGCGTGAGCACCATCCCACCCCGACCGCCAAAGGGATAGTCGTCGATCTTCCGGTGCTTCCCCTCACCGTAATGGCGGAGGTCGTGCACGCGGACATCGACTATGCCCTTGTCCTGAGCGCGCTGCAGAATCGAGTGCGACAGCGGGCTCTGGACCAGATCGGGGTGAGAGGTGACGAGGACGATCCGCATCAAAGAACGGCTTGGCAGTGACAAGGTGTGAGGGCTCAGTCGAGTAGTCCCT
>JBJHBB010000124.1:0-6685 GCA_050485265.1 Rhodothermales bacterium
TGATCAACATCATCGGGAGCAGCGCGGACACTGGCAACAAAGTGCTGTGGTCGCTGGTGGTCTTCTTCCTGCCCCTGCTGGGATTCATTCTTTGGGCGCTGATGGGCCCCAGAAAGTAGCCTCAGTCCTGGCCAAGCGCCGAGCCGCGGCCCTTGACCTCCTCACGCCAGCGGGTCATCCACGCTGCCTCGTTCTGTCGAAGGCGATCCCAATCGACATTCATCTCGGGGATGTCTCCCTGCATCCAGTCCGGTAGTTCACTCTGGGGGATGTCTTGTCGAACGGGTAGACGATGGAACAGGCGCGCCTGCTCGATCATCGCCTCGCGGGTCGTCACGAACTCATAGAACTGCCGGGCGCGCTCAGGATTGGGGGCGTTGCGCGGAATCGCGATGCCATCGACAAGCACCGGCGTCCCCTCCTCCGGCTTGACCCACCCGAACGGCTGGCCGAAGCGGCTGACTTGCAGGTAAGCGTCGGGCATATTCCAGAGCGTGATGTCGGCCTCGCCGCGGGCCATCATCAGGTAGAGTTGCGTCGGGTCGGCGGCGTAAACGCGCGTATTGGCGTCGAGCCGGGCGAGCCACTGGAAACCTTCGTCCTCGCTGGGTGCACGCATGATCATCGCGCCGAAGATGGTGCGCATCGTTCCGGAGTGCACGGGCTCCCTGATTGCCACGCGCCCGCTCCACCTCGGATCGAGGAGGTCGTCCCAACTCGTCGGCAGCTCTTCTGGAGCCACGCGAGTCGTGTTGTACATGATCACCTCCGGCGTAAGGAAGTTGCCGTACCAGCGGTCCTGCGGATCTCGCGCGTCATCGTCCACGGCATCGGCCCAGGAGGGCCGATATGGCTCGAGGAGGTTCTGCTCTGCCGCCGCCGCGAACATGGTCTGCGGGGCGCCCCACCAGAGGCTTGCCTGGGGATTCGACGCCTCCGTGCGTACCCGGTCGAACGCCTGCTGACTGCCCATGTCGAGCCACTGGACCTCGACGCCGGGATGTTCTTCCTCGAATGCCTGCGCGTAGTGCTCGAGGAGATCGCGTCCGTGCGGCGAATAGATCACCAGCGTCTCGCGGTCGTCACAACCGGCGAGGAGCAACACGGTTAGCAGAAGGAGGAGGGCTCTCGTCATCGAATTGGAGGTGTTCAGCCGGTGAAGGTACCGCTGACTGCCAGCCGGCTCCTTGGTGTTCGTGTCCCGGATAGTCATCTGTCAACAGCCACGGTCATCCTTCGTCGCTGGCCTCCGCCGACAACCCGCTGAACCTCGACGCCGGCACATCGTCGAACCGTTCGGAACTGACCGTAACTATGAGCCGACTCATCCTAGTGACCGGTGCGACCGGGTATGTGGGTGGCCGCCTGGTCCCTCGCCTCCTCGAACGTGGCTATCGTATACGATGTCTCGTGCGTGACCCGGCCCGTCTTCAGGGCACCAGCTGGGCACGCAGCGTCGAGGTCGTAAAGGGGGATGTGCTCGATGCGGAGACGCTTCCACCGGCGATGGAGGGGGTGGACGTTGCCTATTACCTGCTCCACGCCATGCAGGCCGGCGACGACTTCGAGTCGAGAGACCTCCAGGCCGCTGGAAATTTCGGCACGGCTGCCCGTGAGGCGGGAGTCGCGCGGATCCTCTATCTCGGCGGTCTGGAGCCGTCCGAGGGTGAGGCCAGCGATCATCTGCAAAGTCGCCTCGAAACTGGTGATGAGCTTCGTCGCGTCGGGCCTCCTGTCACGGAGTTCAGAGCGGCCGTCATCGTGGGAAGTGGCAGCGCCTCCTTCGAGCTGGTGCGCCACCTGACCGAACGCGTGCCGCTGATGGTCACCCCCCGATGGGTTCGCACCCGCACGCAGCCAATCGCCATTCGGGACGTCCTGACGTACCTCCTCGATGCGCTTGACATTCCGGAGACGGAAGGTCGCGTAATCGAGATCGGCGGACCCGAGGTGCTCACCTATGGCGACATGTTTCTACGCTACGCTCGTGTGCGGGGATTGCGCCGCGTCCTTCTACCAGTGCCGCTGCTGACGCCCAGGCTGTCATCGCTCTGGGCCGGGCTGGTAACTCCAGTTAGCTCATCGATCGCCAAGCCGCTCATTCGCGGACTGAAGAACGAAGTCGTTGTGACGGATCCGTCAGGTATGGCGCTGTTCGACGTCGAACCCATTTCCTACGACGAGGCAGTGTCACTCGCGCTCGATCGGTTCCAGAGCGGATCGGTCGAGACGATCTGGCACGGCGCGCTCTCCTCGTCCCAGCGCACTCTCGCAGAGCCGATCCCCGAACAGGACGAGGGGCTCGTCATCGATAAGCGCGAGGCGCTCGCCAATGCGTCGCCCGAGAGCGTATTCACGGTCGCGCTCAGCATTGGAGGCGAAACGGGCTGGCTCTATGCCAACCGCATCTGGAAGCTACGCGGCGCGCTCGACGCGCTGGCAGGTGGGCCGGGCCTCCGCCGCGGGCGCCGTAACTCGTCGACGATCCGTGAGGGCGAGGCGCTCGACTTCTGGCGCGTGGAACGCATCGTTCAGAATCGCCTCCTACGCTTGCGCGCCGAGATGAAGGTGCCGGGGCGCGCGTGGCTTGAGTTCCGTATCGAGCCCGTGTCCTCGGATCCAGAATCCCCAAGAACGCGGATCGTCCAGACGGCCTACTTCGAGCCTAAGGGACTGTTGGGACTGAGCTACTGGTACGCGCTGGCGCCAATTCACCCCGCCATTTTCAGGGGGATGGTGCGCAGGCTGGCGCATCAGGCAGAGGGGCGTGAACTGGCAGCGCGAACACTGCCCGAGGAGCCAGTCAAGGCCGTTGAGGCCTAACTCAGGCTTCGCCTTCCACCAGTCCGAAACCGTTCGCGCCCTTGCGCGGAGCAGAGCCCTCAACCTCGCGCAGAGCCTCGGTGAGGGCCATGTCATCGAGCACCTCGGCGACGAGCTCCGCGAGCCACTCCCGCTGGTCGTGTAGCGCCTCGACTACAGCCTCCTTGAGAACCTCCTTGAGGACTGCGTCGGTGGGAGGTTTTTTCATCTTACTCGTTCGAGGTCGGTGCGAGAGTGCGGGTGGCGACGTTAAAGCTAGCGCCCCGTTGGTGCCGGATAAAGGCCATACGGGAGTGCCCCTATGAGGTTACGCGGTAGAGTACACGAAGGGATCGCCTGAGCGCTACTCGACTACCTGTAACCGGGCAAATCGTAACCGAAGCTTCTTCTGTCCGACATCCGGAAAGAAGACGGTGGCAGCAGCTCTGTCGCCCTGACCCTCTACAGCAAGGACCTTCCCTTCTCCAAACGACCCATGCAAAACACGAACACCGGGGACTATCTGGACCTCGCCCTCGTCATAAACCACGCGGTGCGAAGTCTGCGCTCCTGCGGTTCGAGTAGGAGCGGACTTCTTCGCTTCCGGGCGGAGACTCTTTCGGTAATAGTGGGGATCGTCAACCCTTCGAGCCGGGCCCGCCGACAGCGAGAAGCGGTCCTGCTTGCCGACGAACGGCTTCCCGGCCTCCGTGATGACGACGCCCGGCGCATCGATCTCATCCAGAAAACGGCTGCGCACAGCGGCCTGCTGTTCGCCGTAACGATAGCGGCTCCGCGCGAACGACAGAAATAGAAGCTCCTTAGCGCGGGTCGCCCCGACATACAGCAGGCGCCTCTCCTCCTCTAGCTCCGCAGGGTCTTGTGCCGCGGCGGCGAGTGGGAAGAGGCCTTCTTCGAGACCCGTCACGAACACCACGCGGTACTCGAGGCCCTTGGAGGCGTGCAGCGTCATCAGTGTGACCCTGTTCGGATCGCCCTCGTCTGTGTCGGCATCCGTAACCAGGGTGACCTGCTGGAGAAACTCCGACAGCGTGTCGGCACCTTCGGGCGCCGACTCGGCGAATTCCGCAATCGCCGAGATGAGCTCCTGCACGTTTTCCCACCGCTGCAGGCTCTCGATGGTGTTCTCCTCCCGAAGCTGGCTCAGCAACCCTGACTCCGAGATCAGCTCGCGTGCGAGCTCGCCGGCCAGCATCGAGTCCGCCTTGCTCGCGTAGCGGCTGATGAGGAAGGTGAACTGGTTGATGGCGTTCTCGGCGCGGCTGCCGACGCCGATCTCTGCCACACGCTCCAGGGCCTGCCAGAGGCTAAGTCCGTTTCGCGCCGCGAAGGTGGTGATCCGTTCAAGCGTCTTGGCGCCGATACCGCGTGTCGGGTAGTTGATGACGCGCCGCAGGTCGGCCTCGCTCGATGGGTTCACGAGGAGCCGCAGATAGGCCAGTGCGTCCTTGATTTCTTTGCGCCCGTAGAAGGACACGCTCCCGACCACCCGGTACGGAATGCTGCCACGGCGCAGCGCATCCTCGATGCTGCGGCTCTGCGCGTTGGTTCGATAAAGGACGGCAACATCACGCAGTGAAACACCGTGCCGCACGGCCAGGTCGCGGATCCGCCGCTCGACCTTCTGGGCCTCGTCGCGCTCCGAGAGGCCCTCCATGAGGACCACGGGCTCGCCGGGCGGATTGTCGGTCCAGAGCTTCTTCTCCAGCTGTCGGCTGTTCTTCCCGATGATGGAATCGGCGAGGTCCAGGATGCGCTGCGTCGAGCGATAGTTCTGCTCGAGGCGAATGACGGCGGCGTCGGGGTAGTCCCTCTGGAACGAGAGGATGTTCTCGATGTCCGCGCCGCGGAAGGCATAGATACTCTGCGCGTCGTCCCCCACCACGCAGATGTTCTCGTGCTTCCCGGCGAGCATCCGCGCAATCTGGTACTGCGCGTGGTTCGTGTCCTGGTACTCGTCGATGTGCACGTAGCGCCAGCGCTCCTGGTAGCCGGCGAGCACGTCCGGCTGCGAGGTAAAGAGCTCGATCGGGCGTACGAGCAAGTCATCGAAGTCGAGGGCGTTCGCGCGCTTCAGCGCCGCCTCGTACTGCCCGTAGATCCGTGCCGCTATCTCCTCGAAGTACTCGTTGGCCACACGTATGTACTCGGCGGGCGTCATCAGCTTGTTCTTGGCGCCCGATATGCGATGCCGGATGGCGCGCGGGTTGACCTTCTTGGTGTCGATCCCCAGGGAGCCCATCACGTCTCGAACGATCCGCTCCGAGTCATCGGAGTCGTAAATCGAGAAGTCTCTGGTGTAGCCGATGTGCTCAGCCTCGCGGCGAAGGATCCGAGCGAAAATGCTGTGGAAGGTGCCCATCCAGAGCTGGCGTGCGGCCTCCTCCCCTACCAGGCGCGTGATTCGCTCGCGCATCTCGCGAGCCGCCTTGTTGGTGAAGGTCAGCGCTAGAACCTGGTACGGTCGCGCTGCGCCCTTAGCCAGCAGATAGGCCACACGGTGCGTGAGCGTCCGCGTCTTCCCACTCCCCGGTCCGGCTATCAGAAGCACCGGCCCTTCGACGGTCGACGCTGCTTCCTGCTGGACGGGGTTCAACCCCGCGAGTACCTCCTCCGGGCTGACTCCGATCCCTGCTGCCTCGGCCACTTGAGGGGTCTCGGGAGCACTGAAGAGCGTATAGGTTCGCATCAATTGGCAGAGGGCAGGCGCAGGGGGAGCTCGGGATGATAGTAGCCAAGTCCAGGTGCGGCAAGGCGCCCCGAGCCTTTTCGCCGGACCATCGTTCGCGCGGCTTTCGTTTATTGACACATCCCCCAGCGATCTATACCACGGCCATGGACAAGCCTGTCTCGACGATCCTCCGACGCAAAGGCGACTGGGTCATCACCATCCAGCCCGACGCTACCGTGTACGAAACCATCTCTCGCATGGTGGAGCATAACGTGGGCGCCGTAGTGGTCACCAACGCGGGCAGCCTGATGGGCATTTTCACCGAGCGCGACTACCTGCGGCGCATTGTCCTCCAGGGTAGAACCTCGCGCAACACCGAGGTCCAGGAGGTCATGACGCGGGAAGTGATCTGCGCGACGCCGGACCACACGGTGCGCGAGTGTATGACGCAGATGACTACTAAGAAATGTCGCCACATGCCCGTACTTCGCGACGACGCCCTTGCTGGCATCATCTCCTTGGGCGACTGCGTCAAGGAACTGCTGGCGGACTCCGAGGATCAGCTCGAGCGCCTTCGCGAGTTTATCAGTGGGGGCTATCCGGCCTAGCGCGAGATTCGCCCGGTGATGAAGTCGTAGATGTTCGGATCACGGTGGTTGACCTTGCCGCCGCCGTACTGCTGCGTCGCGGTAGGTCCGACGGTGCGGAACCTCCCCGGCGGCCGGCTACCGTCGTTCGCACCCACCATCAAGGTCACCTCTGCGTTTCGAGGCAATGAGGGTAGGACGAACTGAGGGAGGGCGAACCGCATGCTGCCGGCGGCTGGGTCGAAGAGCTGCTCCCCGAGCGCATCAAACTGACCGAGGACGCGGCCGCGTTCGTCCTCCACCAGGATGCCGTCACCAACGAAAATGACGTACTGATAGCCGCGGCCCCGCTGGAAGCGATACTGCGCGTTGCGGCCAACCTGTTCCTGCCCTCCCTCCTCGGTGCTGATGGCGATTGCGAAGAAGGTGGGCTGGAAGCCGAAGTCTTTCGCATCGGCCAGGGCCGCCATTTCGATGCGGAAGTACGTGGCCTCCGGATCCTCGGCGATCTCAAAGTAGATCGCGTCGAGGACGCGAGGCGGATAGTTGAGTGGGTACGTGTACGTGGCAGTCGTTCCCCAATCATCTCCAACCGGGTCGGTTC
>JBJHBB010000125.1:0-5172 GCA_050485265.1 Rhodothermales bacterium
GCCTTGACCATCGCGTCGGCGGCCTCGATGGCCCCGACCAGGCCGCGGGTCTCGACCATGCCGAGGGCGGCGCCGTATGCTTCTGCCATGAGTGGGTAGTGTGCGGAGTGAATGGGTTGAGCGACGAGTCGCCCTCGGTCGAATATAGCCGCATCACGGCGAAGGTGTCAACGTGACGGCTATCGCCGGGGAGCATCTCGTCGTGTCGGGAGCATGCTCCCAGGTGTCAGCGTCCGACCCTTTCCCGAAGGCTCACCCACATGCTCCGGATCTCTGAGGGGCCGTAGAGGCCGAGCGTCACCACGAGAACCGGGTACGCGAGAACCAGAGACAAGCGAGCCAGCAGCCGAGGGGTCGAGAGCAGCAGTTCAGTGGGTTGCGCCATCAGCCAGAGTCCGACCACGACCATGGTCACGACCAACAGATAGCGCCAGGGCAAACGCAGCGGCATCGATCGACCTGCGTGTCGGACTGCACTCCACAGCAATAGGCCGTATGCCAACGCTGTCGCTAGCGCCGCACCCATCGCCCCGATGACGGGGATCAGAGCGAGGTTCAAGAGGATGTTGCCCACGGCGGCCCCAAACACGAGAGTCGCCACACGGACCGTCTTATCGGCCGCGTAGAGGATATTCAGAACAAGGTAGTAGAGGCCGTAGAGGAGAAAGCCATACGCGATCGGCAGGATCAGCGGATCGGCATCGAGATAGGTAACGTCCCTCGCCATCACCATGATGAGTTCGCGCGCCATCACCGATACCGCGAGCACGCCCCACCCCGCAAGAACCACGTAGTGCCTGAAGGCTCTTCGATGCACGTCCGTCGTGCCATCCGTGCTTATAGCTTTCAGACCAAGGACGGAGAATGCCAGGTTGAAGCTCTGGGCGAAGAGCATATTGATCAGCCCGCCGAACTTCGACGCCAGCACGTAGGCGGCCAGGATCTGCGGTCCCACGAGCGCTTCGAGTACAAATCGATCCCCGGTATTCAAAAGAATCCCTGCGATGGCGGCTACGGACAGCGGAGCACCAAAGCTCAATAGTCTGACACCCAGCTCAGGCTTGACTGCAGGACTCGTGGTGAAGAGCACGTACGCGCTCAGAGGTACAGCCACAACAAGAGTCGAAACCGCCATCGCGACAACGATGCCCTCGAGTCCCGCACCCAGTACGGTCAGCGCATACCAGACGCCGATGATCAGCAGTCCGACCTCCGCGATGAGCGCCGCAACGTACAGGTCTGGCCGCTCGCGCACCCTGAGGACCATCAGGGGGACCGCGTACAGAACCTTCAGGGCGACGTAGGCCCCCGTCCACCTGACGATGATGGCGCGGTCGGCACCGCCCACGACGACCGTCGCCAGGAGCGGTGCGGCAACCCAGATCACCAGGAAGGCAACCACCGCAGCCAGCAAGGTCGTCGCGAAGGCAGTCCCTATGTATGGACCATCGTCGGCCTCACTTGACTCGCCGGCCGTAAACCTTAGAAGACCGGTTGCAAGTCCCAGACCTGCGATGGCGATCGCGAGCTGAGCCGTGGTCTCGACCAGACCCAGGTAACCGTAATCCGCGACGGTCAGCCTGTTCGGATCCAGGTAGAGCGGTAGAAGCAGGAGCCCGGCCGCCTTCAGGGCGAAGTTGCCCAGGGCGTATACCGCCCCTTGCTGGAAGAGACGCAGAATGGCCGGAGCCATTCGGGACGTGCGTGCGTCGCTCATTCGGTCGATTCCTTGTGCAGTGTGAGTTCGTCGTAGAAGGCAACCAACTTCTCAGCCTCTTTCGACCACGCGTACTTCTCACTCACGGCCCGACGCCCTCGCTCGCCCATCTCCTGAGCATCCCGTGGATTGCGGAGCAACCACTCGATGGCTGATGCGATGGCCTCCACGTCCAGCGGATCCACCGAGATTCCGCAGCCGGCGTCCTCGACGATCTGTTTCCACTGGGGGAAGTTCGATGCGACAACAGGAATGCCGGCGGCCATGTACTCGAAAAGTTTAGTCGGGTAGCTCTCAAGGTATTTCTCGGTAGGATGAAGGACCACGAGCCCAACGCGGGCCCTACCCAACCAGTCGGTCACCTGCGGCCGCTCCAAATAGCCGAGCACCTCGGGGCTTTCTAATGCACGCACGCGAGGCTCTAGACTGGACGGATGAAACGGTCCACCAAGCACGAGACGCGCTTGCAAGTCTTCAGAGAGGTGTTCTGACGCGCGCACCATTTCCCACAGACCCCGCACCTCGGTGATCGCGCCGATGTAGAGCACCACTGCGTCCCGCTCCTCGTATGCTAGCGCGGGCGCCGACGGCAATTCGGACAGGTCGGGGTAGTTGTGAATCACCACCGTCCGTTCGGAAGGAAAGCGCCGCGCGTTCTCGGGCTCCGCTGCTATGATCCCGTCGAAGCGTTTTCCTGCCAGCGCTTCCAGAACTCTGAAGGTCCACCCGGCCGCGGGCCTGATGGCATGGGGTAGCCAGTGCTGATACCTCATCTGCTTGGGCGTGTCCTCGTGCGCATCGTACACGACCGTACGACCGCGAGCCTTCAATAGCAGACCACCGGGCAACAGATCGCTGTCGTGCAGATGGAGGATCGCATCCGGATCGAGTTCCGCCGCTCGTTTCAGTACACTCCGAGTAGTGTATAGAAGGCGGTCGCGCCCATTCTTAGGGGCCGGGACACCGAGGATCGTGACACCCTCGCGCTGCTCATCTCGGTCGTGTGGGCAAACATAGGTTATGGAGTGCCCTCCCGCTACCAACGCTCGGCACTCCCTGACGAAGATTCGCGCATCCCCCGGTCTGTGCGTCGTCGCGCAATGAACGATGTGAGCCATTTACCTCCGCACCCCGCGGCGTTCTACGAGCGAGCGGACGAGGGCCGCCAGCTGCTTAGCCTGATTTTGTCGAGAGTACGCAGCGATGTCCGACCAGCGGGCGCCGGCCAGGTTCTCGCCGCGACGGTGCGCCTCTGCGTGCTCGTACACGTACGAGAAGACGCCGTCCTGGTCACTTCGTTCAAACATGCGCCCGGCCCCGGCTCGCGCCAGCAGCGTGGCTGCGTCTCCGTCCGTCGAGCCAAGTCCTAACACCGGCCTCCCGGAGGCCAGGTACTCGTAGAGCTTCCCGGTGATGTGGCCCTGCTCGACTCCGTGAGGCTCGGTCGAGAGCAATAGCAAATGAGCTGACCTCATCTCGCGGACTGCGGCATCGTGCAGCACGTATGGCACCCATTCGACATTCACGCCATGAGCCCGGGCTGACTCGCGGACCTCGGGACTCGTCCGCCCCACGACCCGGATACGAATCGTCTCCTCACCAAACTCGCTGTTGAGTCTCGCGACAGCCCTCCAGAACGCAATCGGATTGCGCGATGCGTAAAGGCTACCCACGTGCGCGACAGTGAAAGCATTGTCTCGAACCGGGGCATCACCATCGAAGTCCGCAGGGTCGAAGCCGTTGTGGATCACGCTGACTGCCGCGCCCCGGCGCTCCTCCAGTAGAGCGGCCCAGTGGGGACTGACAGTGGTGATTGCCGATGCCTTGCGAAGCACCTGGCTTTCAAGTCGACGATCCAATCGAGTCGCCAGCCGGGTCCTCGGGAGGTCAGCGGCGTAGTGGATGTCGGTCCACGGATCCCTGAAGTCCGCGATCCATGGCCGATCAAGACGCTGCGCGACGAGATGCGCAGAGTGGGGTGGTCCGCTGGTGAGGACCGCGTCGACATCATGGTCGGCAATCGCTCGGCTAGCCGCCCGGCGAGCGAACGGCACCCAGCCGACTCGTGCGTCCGGAACCATGACATTCGCACGGATCCACCGTGCAGCACGCTGAGCTAGACCTGGGTCCGTACCCACTTCATCGGTATAGCCCGCGACCACATCCGTCGATGGGCGGCGTGTGATTCGGGCGTACCAGGAGAAGGGATTCAGGGACGCAGTCCGGATCACGGTGACGTCCTCCGGCACCTCCTCCAGAAGCGAGGGATCTCGACTCGAGAACGCGCCATCGTCGACCGTGATCACGATCGGCACGACACCGAGGGCAGGGAGGTACTTCACCCACTTCAATATCCGCTGGACGCCAGCGCCGCCGGCCGGCGGGAAGTAGTATGCCACGATCCGTAGGCGGACCGCGGGCGTCACCCGAGCAGCGGTCGCCAAGATCAGTCCCCCTCCCCACGACGATACCACCAAAGCCCGATGAGCACCATCGCGGCGACGTAGGCGAAGAGCGTCGAGTAGAGCGTTATGGCAACAGAGAGCCTGTGTGTAGGCGGGTCAAACCGCATCAGTAGAAGGTGTGACCCTTCCGGCACGATGACGGCTCGAAGGAAATGGTTGGCCTGCAAGATTTCAAGGTCCTGGGTGCCGATTCGTGCCGTCCAGCCGGCCGGGTAAAACACCTCAGTGGCGACGAAAATGCTAGGCTCCTCGGCTTCGATCTGCCAGAGAATCTCGCGGGGATTGAAACGAATCAGGCGCACCGGCTCTGTCTGCACCGTGTCGACCGCCACCTGAGGCATGGCCTCCGAGTCCTGGTTAACTAGAGTATCCGTCTGGATCCGTTCAGGGCGTACGAAGTCTGGGTCATCGGTGAGAATCACCGTCGATCGCAAGTCAAGCGACGGATCCTGCAGTCTCTGCAGGCGCTCCTCACGATCCGGGATGACTTCGTAATCATTGACAAGCCAGGCACGCGGCATCGGATCGGGGTTTTCCAGCACCATCAGGCCGGTGGCCTCGTCGACGAACACGTCCTCAAATCCGGCGATAGGCCCCCTGCTAATGATGTAGCGCGTGCTGGTCAGATCCAAGCCATGCGGGGTAAAGCCCCCCTCCTCGCGGAATAATAGGTGGTCGATATAGTCTTGATACACGGAGAGCTTCGCACCGTGATAGCCGCCCACCGACTCGTAGAAAAAGGGCGTGCGTCCGTCATTGAATGGGTTGAGTGCCAGGGGCAGTGTGCGGAAGTGTCCCGAGCCACCAGCTACATCCACCTGAGCGCGAATGTATCGGTCGACGCCGTACTGCGGCATCAATCGGGGTACGTCGCTCGTCGTCTGAATAGAAGGGTGATCGCTGTTGAAGTATCGCCGGTCGACCTGCCACAAATCAACCGTGATCAGAGCCAGCAATCCAAGCTGCATGATCCAGCCCGGGATTTTTCGC
>JBJHBB010000125.1:5182-6677 GCA_050485265.1 Rhodothermales bacterium
CGTCACGGAGATCATTCAAATAGCTCTTAGCCGTCTGCTCGACGCGCGGATCCTCTGCTGGCACCCCGCTCTGTTGGGAAACGGCCTGGACCAGTTGCTGCATCTCACCCGGCCCCTCGAAGCCGAACAGCACGTCCCGTCCGAGCAGCATCAGCAGAAGGAGCCCACCAAGAACGACAAGTCCTGCGTACACGGCCCGGGTCTTCCGCTCAACTGCCTCCGGGGCGCCCTCCCTTCGTCCCAGGTAGTAGGCTCCGCCTCCAGCCAGCACGGCCAGTATCAGGGCCACGATAGACAGCCACGTCTCCGGCACCCGGAACGAGTCGAAGAGTGGCACTACGGCAAACATGGCGCGATTCAAAAGCGCGAAGTGCTCACCCAGCGAGAAAAGCACCATCAGGAAGGCGGCGACGCCAAAGCCTACGACCACCCTCCTCCGCACGCCGAACAATCCGAGTCCGGCCAGCAAAAGAACCAGGCCGCCAACGTAGTGGGGGCCAGCCGTGAACGGCTTCGGTCCCCAGTACATCATCCCGTCACTCCCGTAGGCATTGGGGATGAGCAGAGTGATGAGTTCGCTAAAACCCTGACTCCACATCATGGCGTACTCCCAATCAAGGCCCCCAGCCCCATCGGTACCACCACGGATAGTGAAGGCCTTGTACTCGGCGGTCGCCATGTATGGATGCGCGACCATTAGCAGCGCGATGATGCTGCCTATCGCGAGGACTCCAGTCGAAATCGCAAACGCCTTGAACTGCCGATCCCTCGCCGCACCTACACCTTCGACGAGCCAGACTATGCCGAGAGCGAAGACCACGTAATACGTGATCTGCACGTGCTCGGCCCGCAGATTGGCCGCGACCGCCACCGCGAACAACAACGCCGCCATCCCCGCTCTAATCCAGCCGGACCCCGGCGGTCTTCGCAGAGCAAACAGAAACGCCAGAATGAGCCAGGGGGCAAAGGCAAGAGCGATAAACTTCGTGTTGTGCCCCGCAGTAAGGATTATGGGGATGTAGGCCGTCAAACCATAAGCCACAGCCGCGATTGCACCCGCCAGGGCGTCTCGTGAGAGAAAGACGACGAGCAGGTACGTCCCCAATAAGAGCACGAAAAAGTGCGCACCGGGCCACCAACCGAGATTCCTGAACCACGCTGGAAGCCGATCAATCTGCAATACCTCTTTGGGATAGTGCAGCAGGTACCCCGGCATCCCGCTGAATCCATTGGGCGCCCACAGCGCCCGGTTGCCGGTCTCTTCCTCGTACTCGATCATGGCCTGCGCCATGCCGCGCCACTGGATAGTGTCACCGCCGACGAGAGCACTTCCGCCGAACGTCACCACCCAGAAGAAGCCAATCGTCACCACGAGAAGAAACAGTACGGCAAGGCCGTGCTGGATTCTCAGGGGCTGTTGCTCCCACCACGACGGCGCCGCCACCACGGGCCCTGCTGAACGGACCCTGGGCTTCAATGGCGCCTGTCTACGAAC
>JBJHBB010000126.1:0-6650 GCA_050485265.1 Rhodothermales bacterium
GTGTGCGGTCCAGCGCCCTCGCTCAGGTCGATGCGCTCCATCTCGCCCGAGTCAGGGTCGAGTACGGCCACGTAGTCCGCGCGCTGGCCTACGAACCAGACGCGCCCGTCATGGTCCATGAACGGGTCGCGGGGCCGGGTCTCGGCCCACGGCACTTCCCACTCGGTGATCGTGGCTCCGAGGTGTTCGGAGTCCGCCTCCTGGGCGGCCGCAAAGGGAACGAAAAGAAGGGTGGTCAGAAGACCAGAAAGCAGAATTCGCATGTGAGCTATCAGCTGGTGGCGCGAAAGAGCACGCACCGCCCCGTGCGAGGTTCTGCAAAGGCTTGAGCACCTAGGTCACATGGAGGTCCCGCGTCTCACCTGACGACGAGAATGGGTCTGGCCTGGGTAAGTGACCCGGCCACGGCCCGGATGAAGTACGTGCCGCTCGGAAGCCTGGACGTGTCGACTACGAGCACGCGCGTTTCCAGGGCGAACAGCGACTCGTCGAGCAGCACGGCAATCCTTCGCCCGAGGACATCGACGAGGTCCACGCGAACGTCCTGTGCATCTCGAACGGTTAGTTCGAGACTCGTCGTCTCGCGGGCCGGATTGGGGAACGGTGCCTCGAGACGGATGGCCTCTGTGAGGCCCGTCGATCCGGTATCGGTGCCAACGAAGTATCCGTAACCGATGGCCCACTCGCCGAAGGCAGGAACGGCCGTGCGGGTGAAGCGGTCGTCGCCGCTCACCCAGTTGTCGGTGTCGTCGGTCCAGGGAGCAAGCGGGTTCGCGCGGTGAAGCAGCACCATGGCCTCTCCGTTTCGCGGGAGGTCGTCGTACTCGATCGTTAAATCGGCCATCACCGAACCGTATCCGTGGGCGCCCCAGACGACCTCGGATCGAGCCAGCACCGCGTCCGGCAGGCCATCCTCCTCCACGATTTCGTACGAGAGGTTCTTGACGTACAGGCCGAGCGCGTCTGCTCCGTCGAATGTCGAGGTGGTCTCGGCCTTCAGGCGCATTCCTGCCGGGCCGACCCATCCCGAGGGTACCGAGGCGCTGTGCAGCAGGACACCTTCTTCACCGATCGGAAACTCGGACGGTACGCGTGTATCGCCGCTGAGGGTGCCGCTAGACCCGCTGTCCGAGAAGTCGAAGGCGAAGCCCGTTGTGTCCGCCTCGAAGCGATAGTAGGCGACGAGCGCAGGTGGAACTTCGGTGACGTCGATCGTGGAGTGCATCGCCGCTCGGAGGGCATCGAGAGGCACTCTATCGCTGAACAGGCGCACCTCGTCAAGTACGGCAGTCAGGCCGCCGCTCCCGTCGGCTCCCTGCCCCAGTCGGAGCACGCGGGAGGCCGAGGCCAGGGGCGAGTGTGCGTAGAAGAACGGCTGCCCCACGCGCCGGCCATCGACGTAAACCCGAACAGCGGCAGGCTCCCCGCCGCGTGTGACCGCGATGTGCCTCAACCCTCCGCCGACGCCCACCTGCGGGAACAGTCTGCCGACCTCGTTGCCGGCCGCATCGTGATGCGAGTAGCGCAGGACCAGCGCTCCGTCCGCCTCGACGACATCGAGCCGGAAAGCGGCCGCATCGTCCAGGGCGAGCTCTGCGAGTACCCCCGGCCCGGAGATGTCCGCCCAGAGACTGATCGAGAGATCATCCTCCGCGGGGAAAGCCGGACTGGGTCCGGCCACCAGGGATGTCTGTCCGTCGAACGCCAGGGCCCGAGTAGATGAGCGTGATACTTCTGGGAGGTCGGGGAAGTGGACACCGCCATCCGCCAGGTCGAGGTCGATCTCCGCGACCTTCACCAGGCCCACTTGCCCTACCGAGTACGCGAAACGGTTGTTGGCGGCGGGCGAGAAGGCGACCGACTGCACGCCCATGTGATAGGGCGGCGGTCCTGTATCCGTGAGCTCCTCGACGACCTCGCCCGTCTGGGCGTCCCAGAAGCGGATGCGTCCCTGCCAGGGGCCAGGGCCGCCGGGTAGCTGATTGAGCGCTCCGGCGAGGTAGAGGCCGTTGGGCGTGTAGGTGACGCGGACGTCGCCCTGCGCCCCGGGCTCCATCAGGCCGTCCAGGTCCATGAGAAGGGTGCCGTCGCTGGCGTCCCAGACCTTGACGCGGAGATGGTAGCCGGAGCCGCCCGTCGCGATGCGCGAGCCGTCGGGCGAGTACGCAACCGATATCGGCCAGCCGCCCGTCGTCAGCCCACCGTGATGACCCGTGAACAGCTGCTCTCCGGTCGTGGCGTCGTGCACTCTCAACAGGCCACTGTTGTCCACCGACGCGATCTGGGTGCCGTCCGGGCTGTAGGTGACATCGCTCGAACGGAGGAGGTGAGGTTGGACAACGAGCACATCCTCGAGGGTGGCGGGATCATGGGTCCTCACAGCTCCCTCAACGTGGTAGGTGAAGCCCGCCACGAGGTGGCCCCCGTCCGGCGAGAAATCGACGCCGGTGACGATGGGCACGTCTGCGCGGCCAGCGAGCGGCTGAAGGTCGGGGAAGGTCCACGTGAGCAGCCGCGGCCGATCCGGCGCGCAGCCCGTCATCGGGTCGCAGCGCCCTCTGCCGTGGGCCGATGCCACGGTCTGGAGATCGGGCGAGAGAGCCAGTCGGTTCGCCTGGCCCATAAGCATGACCTCCGGGTGGCTTGTGGCGTGAGCGACGAGGGCTCCATCGACCGCCGCGAGGACGTCGATGCGGCCAAAATAGTAGGTGCCCTGCTGGATCCTCCCGGCCGCGGCGACATGCGCGCCGTCCGCCGAGTAGACGACGCTGAGCGCGTTCACCTGCTGCTCCCAGACCACGTCGGGCGCAGGGGGCTGTGCGGATGCTGCGCCGACCACGAACCACGGCGCAATGAGGAGGAGCTTGATGCTTGTCGACATGGCGTGACCTCCATGCGAATGGGATCCGCTACCACTGTACGGACAGATCCCTCGCCAATCGGTCGCCACTTTGTCACATAAGTCTAAAATCCGGCAACGCTTGCCTGGGACGTCACCCAGGAGCCCGGTGGCGGCGAGTAACGGTACGCGACTGGTCTGCAGTCCTGGCTGAGCGGTAACGGTGTTGGTCAAGAAGTGTGGAGCTGCGCATGCGCGATGGCACCTGCCGCCGGCGGTACAGCGCGAAGGCGGCCCCAACCCCGGATCAGCGACTTCCCGGTGATCGGGGAGCCATCAGCTGCGCGATGCCTCATGGGGCGTCCAGGGACCTCACAGTTCTAGTCTGACGCCGGCGTTCATGATGAAGCCGTCCATAGGAGCCCAGATCTCGGCGAAGCGGGGCTCCGAGCGCGGGCCCTGCACCACCGGTGCGAAATTGCTCTGCTTCGTACCGAGCAGGTTCTCGAAGTTGGCAAACACCGTCACGGAGCCGAAACTCTTCTCCCCCATGATCCCGGTGAGCCAGTATCCGCTCGTCCTCTCGCCGGTGGAGAGTCTCTGCGGTCCCGTGTAGTACGCTTCGAGCCCGATCCGACCCCTCCCATGCTCCTCGTAGACGAGGACCGTGTACGTGCGGTGCTCCGGCGTGAGCGGCATTCTCCCGCCATCATCACCGCGGGCGTCGAGATAGACATATCCCAGGAAGAGAGCCAGGTGATCAAGGGAGATGCGGGCATTCGTCTCGAGGGCCCTCGTTTGCACGGTGCCGTCCGCATTTCTGTAGCGTAGACGACCGGTGGCAGGCACGTCCTCATCGGGCACCAGAGCATGCTCAAGCGTCGTGAAGTAGAAGGCCTGATTCAGCGACATGACGAGTTCGCCAATCAGAGCACGGTAGTTGACGTCAATGCTCCCGCCTCGAGAGGTCTCTGCTCTTACATCCTCCCCGATCGGCTCCACCGCCCGAAAGGCTCGCTCCTCCGAGGCCTCCATAAAGATGGTCGGCGCCTTGTATCCGAGTCCGCCACCCACACGAGCCGAGAGCGCATCGGTCACGCGATAGAGCACCGACGCTCGCGGCAGCAGAAACGAGCCGAACACGTTGTGGTGATCGGCACGAACGCCCGCTTCGAGAAACACCGGGCCCGCCACGTTCCACGTGTCCTGAGCAAAGGCGCCTGTGGTGACGTGTGTGTAGTTCCTGGGCATGATCGCGTCGGTCTCGCGGAACAGGTCGCTCCGCAGGTCTACGCCAATCACGATGTCGTGCGTGCCCGCTGTTGTCGCATAGGAGGCCTCGGAGTAGGTCGCTAGCTGCCGACCCTCGAAGCGGAAATCGGGTATGTCCACGGCGCGGTTGAAATGCGATGCGCTCGTCTTGAGCGTCACGTGGCCGGCAGCAATGCCGTGGTCCAGTCGAGCGAGTCCGGTGAGGCGCTGAGAGACGTGCCGCTCGGTGAAGCCGGACGCGTTGTGCCGGAGGACGTCCACATCCCCGCCCTCGCGATTCTCAACGGTCGCATTCAGTCCGACCATGAAGGTCGTTTCCGGGCCCCCGTAGACGAACAATCGGGGACTGATCGAGAGCCTTGCCGTGCGCGGCAGGTTGGTAAACGCATCTCCGTCGGCGTCGTACGGCCGCTGCACGTTCGCGCTTCCGAGCAGTGTGTATCCGTGTCGCTCTCCACGATCGGCCAGGAACGTGCCGGCATCAAAGCCTCCCGCGCTCGTGGCATTCACGAGTAGCAGGCGTTCCGGCTCTTCGGTCGGACGCTTCGAAACCAGGTTTACGAGCCCCGCGA
The DNA here is from genome assembly GCA_050485265.1 of Rhodothermales bacterium. Taxonomy (GTDB): domain Bacteria; phylum Bacteroidota; class Rhodothermia; order Rhodothermales; family JANQRZ01; genus JBJHBB01. Next base: position 4,684 of record JBJHBB010000126.1, read on the forward strand.
TCGCATCGCCTCCGAAGAGCGTCGAGGCCGGCCCCTTGATGACTTCGACCTGAGCGAGGTCCAGCGGAGGCACCTGTAGTAGACTCAATCCGCCCGCGAATCCGCCGAAGAGCGGAAAGCCGTCCTTGAGCAGTTGCGTGTAGCGGCCGTCCAGACCCTGGATGCGGATCCCGGCATTGCCCGTCACGGCGGAGGTCTGCTGCACCATGATTCCCGGGGACTCGTTGAGCAGCATGGAGATGTTGCCGGGGCGCATCACGATCTTCTCCTCGATCTCCTCGCCCGCGATCACTTCGACGCGCGTGGGGGTGTCCGCGATCGTGCGGCTCATACGGGTGGCCGTGACCACGACATCCCCGAGTTCGTCGTGATCTTCTCGGAGGTAGATGACGCGAGGCGTCTCCGGATCGGGGAGCGGAAACGTGAGGCTGAGGCGTCGAGGCTCGAATCCGACCGACGAAACGAGGATTGTTTGCGCACCCTCAGGCACGGCCAGGAGACGAACGTGGCCCTGTGAGTCTGTGGCAGCGCCGATCGTCGTGCCTTCGACGGATACGTTGACGCCAGCCAGAGGCGTGCGCTCATGATCGTCGTAGACCACGGCCGTGAAGACGTTCTGCGCGTTTGCAGCGGGGGCGCCAGCGGCGAGCACGCAGGCCAGCAGCACGGCCCGTGCGACGGAGGGGAGCATCAGTAGGGAAGCCTGGGTCATGCACACGCTTGCCATTCTCGCGGCCCGAAGGCCGGGTGCGTCGAAGCGAACGTCGAGCATGAGGTCGTTCTAGGGATCGACAGGGGATATGGGTGCCGAGCGCTAGTCTACGCCCCTGCTCTACCGTTTACGCTCCGAAGCCAGAGGGCGCCTCGAGGGCGCCCGGTGAGCAGGCGGGCGCGGGCGGGGCATCGGGTGCGTGCGCCTCGGTCCGGGAAACGGCCGTGCAACTCCACGGGGAACGTGAACGGGGCCCAGAGGGCTCTTCACCCACCACTCGATCACGTTATCGCCGGGGTCCCAGGTGGTGGGTGTTATTCGTCGCGCGCCCTACCGACACGATGCCGCCGCTGCGCACGTAGTCGCCCTCGAACCCCGTGTGTGGATGCGCTCGCGCAACAGCGGGCCGACCCCCAGACCACTCCACCAGCCCCGCCCGGAGCCGGTCCCCCGGCTCGACCCAGCCGGGTTCACCTCGCTCTAGCGAGGTTGCAGCAACCTTCGACCGGAGTGGACCTGGTGGGGTGGTACGCGAGCCTCGACGTAATCGGGGAACTGGCGACTGTGACTCAGATGGCGTTCCAGCACCATTTGCCACCTCCACGCCCCGACCATCGGGATCCGTTCGTCCGCCCATCATCCTCCCGGATCCAGAAGCATGCGCCCGAGGAGCTCGGTGCACCAGGCCTCGAACGCGTCTGGCGTCCAGCCAGCCTCGACTACGAGCTGTGTCCAGAGGCCGTGATGCAGAAGAGCACACGCACTCTCGGTGAGCGTGTCGATGTCCGCATCCGGCCGCAGGGCGTCCAGCGCCGCCAGCCGGGCCACGATCCGGGAGACGCCGGCGCGGCTGCGCTCCAGGCCGTCCTGCCGCGCGCGCGCGACTTCGGGGTCGACCGGTGCCGTCTCCGCCAGCAGGGTCACCACGTCCCCGGCCCCCTCCATCAGGCGCCGTCTGAGCGCTGCCGTCTCGGCGATGATCTCGTGCGGGTCCTCGGTCGCCGCGATCCGCGCCTGGATTTCCTCCACTCCGCCGATCTCGTCGACGACGTCATTGAGCGCCAGCAGGATCACCGATTTCCCGCCCACGCTGTTATACACGGTCTGCGGCGACACGGCCGCCTCCGCCGCAATCCGCGCCACGGTCGTAGCGACGTAGCCATTCGCCACGAAGAGCCGCCTCGCCGCCGACAGGATCCGGTGGCGCGTCTCCTCCGCCTGCTGCTCTCGCAACTGTGAGGTGTAAGGTCTATTC
>JBJHBB010000127.1:0-6187 GCA_050485265.1 Rhodothermales bacterium
GCGGGCAACCGCTCGTTCGAACGCCCCACAGAGCCCCGCGACCGAAAGCGGTCGTGGGGCTCTGCATGTCCGGCGCTAGCGCATCTGGAGGTGTCCGGTGAAGCAGTAACGAAGCGTTCTACATCGGAGTAGACGCGGGAAGCCGGCGCGGGGTGCAGCGTATATTCGGCGCTCATTCCTTTCCCCAGTCTGAAACCCTCCCTGCGATGGCCCGCGTCGACGTCGTCATGCCCAAGATGGGCGAGAGCGTCATGGAAGGCACCGTCCTCGAATGGAAGAAGCAGGTCGGCGACGAGGTCGAGCTCGATGAGACCCTCCTCGAAATATCGACCGATAAGGTGGATTCGGAGGTGCCAAGCCCGGCAGCAGGCCGGATCGCCGAAATCCTGATCCAGGAGGGCGACACCGTCGACGTCGGCACGCCGATCGCCGTCATCGAGACCGATGTCGAGGCCGATATCAGCGCGGACGGCGGTCCGTCGACCCCGGAGCCCGCCGACGAGCCGGCCGCCAAGCCTGCTGAGCCCGCGGTGCGTCCGGCTTCCGAGCCATCCGGCGCCGACCAGTCCGCGGGCGCGCCGGCCGTCGCCGAAGGTCAACGGGTCCAAGTGATCATGCCTAAGATGGGCGAGAGTGTGATGGAGGGGACCATCCTCACCTGGTTGAAGCAGGTTGGGGATGAGATCGAACTTGACGAATCGCTGCTCGAGATCTCGACGGACAAGGTGGACTCGGAAGTCCCCAGTCCCGCTGCCGGCGTGCTTGCTGAGATTCTGGTGCCCGAAGGTGAAACCGTAGACGTTGGCTCGCCCATCGCGATTATCGCCAGTGGCGAGGCGGTCTCCGGAGCAGCCCCGGCCGCAGCGCCAGCTCCCCAGCAAGCCGAGCCCGAGCCTAAGTCTTCGCCAAGCATCGAGGGTGACGGTGCCGCCGCGGGAAGTCCCAGCGCCCAGCCTTCTGGACCCATTCCTCGTCGTAGCGACAGCGGCCGGTTCTACTCGCCGCTCGTGCGCTCGATCGCTGAACAGGAGGGCATAGGGCTTGGCGAGCTCGAGCAGATCAAGGGCTCTGGCGCCGAGGGTCGTGTAACCAAGCGTGACGTGATGGCCTATCTGAAGGATCGCGGTGCGCGTCCCGCGACGCAGCCCGCGGCCCCGGCACCTGCTCGCCAGGATCGGCCTGCGGCCCCTGCCCGCGAAGTCGCGCATCCGAGCGACGTGTCGGGCGGCGAGCGCGTGGAGGTCATCGAGATGGACCGTATGCGGCAGATCATCGCCGAGCATATGCGTCGCTCGAAGGACACTTCGGCGCACGTGACCTCCTTCACCGAGGTAGACGTCACCAATCTGGTTCGTCTTCGCGACAAGCACAAGCGCTCGTTCCAGGAACGCGAAGGTGTCAAGCTCACCTTTACCCCGTTTTTCGTGAAGGCGGCCGTCGAGGCGCTCAGGGAGCACCCGATCCTCAATGCGTCGGTCGAAGGAAAGCGCATTATCGTAAAGAAGGATTTCCACGTGGGAATCGCTGTCGCAATTGGGACCCGAGGTTTGCTCGTGCCCATCGTGCGCGATGCCGGGCAGAAGAACCTCACCGGACTCACCCACGCCATCGCCGACCTCGCCGAGCGCGCCCGCAATAAGCAGCTGACGCCGGACGAGCTGCAGGGCGGCACGTTCACCGTGACGAACGTTGGTAGTCTGGGCTCGCTGATGGGCACACCGATTATCAATCAGCCACAGGTGGCCATTCTTTCACCCGGCAAGATTCAGAAGCGCGCCGTCGTGATCGAGCACCCTGAACTTGGGGACACCATCGCGATCCGGCACATGATGTACGTCTCGCTGTCGTACGATCACCGGATCATCGATGGCTCGATGGGCGCCGCCTTCTTGCAGACTTACACGCAGGCACTGGAGAGCATCGATCTGTCCGACGTGCTCTAGCGGCAGTCTGGAGTTGCGAGTGAGGAAGCCTGGAAGCCGCTCTCACGATGTGGGGCGGTAGTCGGTCGACGTGGGCAGCGTTGGATTGGTCCGTGGTACATTGGCGGATCGACATCCGTTATGCCATGTCCGGGACCGACCTCACCTTGACGCCGGCGGAGTTGCGAGTAAGGCTCGATGGCTTCGTTCGTGAACACCTTCGCGACAACAGCGAAGAGACCATCGGAACGTACAGGCGGTCGCTGCGGGCCTTCCTGGCGTTTGTGGACGAGGAGGGGACTTTCAGCTTTGATCCCAGGGCAGTTCGTTCCTATCGTGCCTCACTGGTGGAACGCAACCTTAGCCCGTCTACGGTCTCGACGTATCTAACGGCTCTGAGGCGGTTCTGCGATTACCTGGTCTCGATCGGCTTGTTGAGGACGAATCCGGCCTCAGACGTGCGAGGCGGCAGGCGCCCTCCCGACCACAGCCGCCGGCCGCTCGCAGTCGCGGAGGTCGATCAACTACTCGAGCATCTCTCCGAGGACGATGTGATCTCCCTCCGAGACCGGGCCATCGTTCACTGCATGTTGTATGCGGGATTGGCTGAGATCGAGCTCGTCCGAGCAGATGTCCGCGACCTGGACCAGACGCTCGTTGGTGCCTTTCTTCGCGTGCAGGGTAAGGGTCGATCGGCGAAAGACAGCCAGGTGCCGCTCGACGAGGTTGTGCATCGCGCGGTTTCGGACTACCTGCGCCTCCGGAAACCTGTGCGACCTGAGGACCCGCTCTTCGTTGCACACAGCCATCGCACCGAGGGCTCGAGGCTCAATACGCGCACCATTCGAGCGCGGGTGAATGCGCTGCTTAGGGAAGCCGGGCTCAAGGTCGACCGCGTGGTTTCACCCCATTCCCTCACCCACACCGCACCGCTGCTTTGGCTTCAGGCGGGAATGCCGCTAGAGGAGGTCCGCAAGCGGATGCGCCACGGAACGATCGACACGACCCTTATCCACCACCGAAAGCACACGGCGCAGCAGGAGGGGGGGCAGGTCTCAGCGGAATAGGCGTTCCAGCAGCAGCGTCGCGCCAGGCTCGGAGTCGATCCCCGGGTACGGATCCAGGCGGAGCAGGAATACGACGAATCCGCCCATGGTCGTACGGTAAGCATGCTCGCGCTCGACGCCTTCGGGTTCCTCGCCGATCACAGTGAGGGAGACTGGGTGGAGCGTACCATCCGCCGAGTGGAAGGACAGGGTGATGGTTGCTTCGCCCTCCCACACGCAAGTCACGTCAACTGGGCAGCGGCTGTCTTCCTCGATCGACTCGAAGACAAGCATCCCCTCGAACGATTCGTCCTCAGGGGCCATCACCCGGATGGAGTCGCCCGGCGCGATGACGAACGGCGCGTCCGGGTAAACTTCCGTGGGGTGGTTAGAATTAGATGCGTTGGTGCCGGCGCAGGCACCAAGTCCGAGCAAGACGAGCACCATCACTGCTAGTTGTGTAGCCACGGCGGCCCTCAAAGCTGGGTGCGAAGCGTGATGTGATGCAGCCCGCCGAACGACGACCAGGCGTTGTAGGCGTAGTCGAAACCGAAACGTCGCAGGTTGAGCCCGAAGCCGGCCGAGACGCCGGCCAGATCGAGTCGCTCGCCCGTAGCCAGTTCCTCACCGCGACGGTAGTCGTAGCCGAGTCGAACAGCGAAGGCCGAACCAAATTCGAACTCGCCTCCCACGGCCAGGTGGCGGGCGATCTCGTTCAGTGCGGAGCCATTCTCCGTCTCGAAACGCGTGAGGTCGTAGCCCGTGAGCGTTAGCCGCAGCGGGACGTTCTGCAATCTCCGCGAGACGGATACTCGCAGGTCGACAGGAAGGCGGTCGGTCGTCTCCCCGAGACTGCTCGTGACTACGCCCACATTTCGAAGGGCCAGGCTCACTACGGTCTGCTGATCGGGCAGTGAGTACATGGCGCCGATGTCGGCCGCGAGCGCAGATGCCGATACGTCATCGAGTGCAACGAGCGCTGCGTGCGCGTTCACACCGCCTCGGATACGATCTGTGAGGTCCCTGGCATAGGAGAGTGTCAGGGCCGTCTCCGAAGCACCGAACGTGCCTTCTGTGACTCCCTCGAAGGTCGTTCTGTCAAACGTTCCGAAGTTGAGATGTCGGATAGCGACTCCCACTGTTCCCTGTAACTGCTCGACGTGGCGGCCATACGCGACGTGTCCCGTCCACACATCGTCCAGATGGTTCAGGTAGCCGAGGCTGAGCTGGGAGTGCAGATCCTCTCCAAGAAATGCCGGGTTGTAGAAGAGTGCGTCGGACCCGACACCGTGTCCGGTGGCGACGAAAGACCCGCCCAGGGAGGCCGCTCTGGCGGATGGCGTCACCCGGAGAAGGTCGAAGCCGGTGAGCCGACTCTGAGCTTCTGCCGGTACGGCCAGAGTCACCATGAGCAGAATGACGGCAACCGCTCTGATGCTGATTGGAATGTGGTTCATCGGCCGGACGTGGGCGGAGCTACGAAGAACGAAAGGAAAGCCGGGACCACTGGAACGGCCCGTCGGACGCCGCGTGCCACGCGGCTAGCGCCGCGATGGTCGCCCTGCGACGTACTCAACGCCGAAGGCTTCACGAACGTGTGTTGTAGCAAACGTCGGGGCCGCTAGGTGCTCGTCGTAGTTTGAACGGCTGCGCTCTGGCGATCTCCCTCCGGCGCTGCCTCAATCAGAATCGATACAAGGTACGGCCTGCCGTACCGCGCGCGAACTAGCGCCCCAGCTCCGAACGCCTCGAATCCAACATGCTCGATTTCCTCCAGAAGATCTTCGGCGGCAGCAGCACCGAACGCGACATCAGTCGGCTGCAGCCCATCGTCGACGAGATCAACGAAATCGCCGAGGGGCTCAAGAGCCTCACCGATGAGCAGCTCAAAGGGAAGACGGCCGAGTTCAAGGCCCGCATCCAGGAGGCCGTAGGTCCGCTCGAGGCCGAGAAGGCCGAACTGCGCGCGCAACTCCAGCGTGCCAACGAAGCGGAGGCCGAAATCGAAGAGGTCGCGGCAGGTGACGGCGCGCCGGCCCGAGTGCCCGCCGGAAGTCTCAGTCTGGACGAGCGGCAGGACCTGATCGACCGACTCGAGGACATCGAGGACGAGTGGCTCGAGACTGCCGAAGACGTCCTCGAAGAGATCCTCCCCGAAGCCTTCGCCACGGTAAAGGAGGTCTGTCGTCGCTTGAGAGGCACCACGTGGAAGGCGGGTGGCTCGGAGATCACGTGGGACATGGTCCCCTACGATGTGCAGCTGATCGGTGGGATCGTGCTCCACCGGGGCCGGGTGGCGGAGATGAAAACGGGTGAAGGCAAGACGCTCGTCGCCGTCATGCCGGTGTACCTCAACGCCCTGCTGGGTCGCGGTGTCCACGTGGTCACGGTCAACCCGTACCTCGCGCAGCGTGACTCCGAGTGGATGGGCCCGGTATACGAGTATCTCGGTCTGACCGTCGACTGCATCGACGCCTACCAGCCGCACTCGCCGGAGAGGCGTCAGGGCTATCGGGCGGACATCGTCTATGGCACGAACAACGAGTTTGGCTTCGACTACCTCCGCGACAACTCGTTCGTGGTCGATGGCGACCAACTCGTGCAGCGTGAGCACCACTACGCCATCATTGACGAGGTCGACTCGGTTCTCATCGACGAGGCGCGGACGCCGCTCATCATCTCGGGCCCGGTCCCCGAGTCGGACGAGAGCCGCTTCATGGAGCTTCGCCCATTCGTAGACAAGGTGGTCTACGCGCAGCAGAAGCTGGTGGGCCAACTCGTCTCTGAGGCGGATACCAAGCTCGCAGAGTCAGCCAGAGCCCGTGAGGCAGGTAACTCGAAGGAGGCCTCACGCCTCGAAGACGAGGCGGGACTGGCGCTCCTCCGGGCCAATCGTGGCTATCCGCGCAACCGCCGCCTGACCCGAGAGACCGCGTCGCTCTCGCGCGTTCCATTTGCGCTGGTGGCGGACAATTCGATCTCCGTGCGCCGGCAGATCACCGCCCATCTGGAGCAGGGAGGCTGGCGGGTTGTCGAAGCGCGAGACGCATTCGAAGCCCGGGAACTGTTGGAGAACGTCGCGCCTGAACTGAGCGTGGTCGATCTCGATCTCCCGGCGCACGGCGGTTTCCAGATCGTCCAGTCCTCGCGGAATATCAACAGCGAGCCATCCATCATCGGGCTCACGGCGCGAGATCAGTCCGAGATTCGGGAACGCAT
>JBJHBB010000127.1:6197-6647 GCA_050485265.1 Rhodothermales bacterium
CGCCGCCTGATCAAGCTCAAGGGCGAAGCCGGTGTAGAGCAGTTGCTCCGCCGCACCGAGTCGTTCTACCTGCAAGAGAGCGGCAAGCGCATGCCGATGGTGGACGAGACGCTCTACTTCGCCCTCGACGAGAAGCAGCACGCGCTGGAGATGACCGACCGAGGGCGCGAGTTTATTGCCGACGCCTCTAAGGAAGACATCGCCTTCTTCATCATTCCCGACGTGGGGGATGAAGTGGCCAAGATCGAGCGCGCGTACGACACCAAAGAGGCTGAGCTACGCGAGTCGCTGGCGGCCGACGAGTCCCTCACCGACGAGAAGCGGGAGAACAAGCTCGAAAACGACCTGCGTGTCCTGGCAAACGAGCGCGAGAACGCCAAGCGCGAAGTCTACAACCTGTTCGCGGAGCGCTCCGAGCGAATCCACGCCGTCAACCAGCTTCTAAAGGCC
>JBJHBB010000128.1:0-6588 GCA_050485265.1 Rhodothermales bacterium
AAAGGCGGCCGGGTTCAGCAAACAAGGCGAGCAGCAGGAGCAAGCGACGGGGAGCGGAGGACATCAGCGTGCGACCGTCCGGAGAGTGTCCGCGGGCTCAGTCGCAGCGGGTGACGTCGCGGTAGCGGCGGACCCGTTCCCAGGAAGCCATCGGGCCGGGGTCCAGTCGGTCGGACGAGGCATCGAGGGTGCGGGCGTCGATGCGCCAACGGATGCGGTGCCGGTGGCAGATGACCCAGTTCTCGCCTCTGAAGGTGATGCAGCCGTCGTTTCGGCGGCATCGCTCGCAGTTCCTGATGGGATGATTTCTCGGCATGTCTATTCCTCCTCGATGTTGAAGCCGCGCCCATCGCGGCCTGATGGGAATGCGCCCGAAGGTCGGCAAAGCCGCCCGGGGCAAGCGGAAAAGTAGGTTGGTCGGGGTAGGCGATTTTCCGCTGGCGGCGGGCGGCGGCGGCCTTAGCGTTCCCGAATCCAGGCTCGTGGAAATGCGGCAATCGAAGACGATTGAGAGGAGAAGCGGGCAAGTGATCGGCAGGATGCCCACCAGCGGAACGGGGCCTGACGGAGGCTGGGACAACAGGTTCAGATCGCTCAGGCACAATGCGGGCAGCGGCCATGCTGCTCGGGCGACTCCAGACGCGGTCTCACGACCGATGCGAAGTCGTTGCGATCATCGTGGCCCGCCGTCGTTCGGCGGATGTGTTCGAGGGCCCGGTCGAAGCGGCACCAGCCGAAGGTGATGCTCTCGACCTGGAGGAACGTGCCGTCGTCGAGCCGTTTCACGACGGCGTATTCCTGGGCCCCGTCCTCGCTCGTGGCGTCGTTCAGGAACAAGTAGCCGCCCAGCTCGAAGGCGGTGCAAAGGGTCCAATTGTGGTCGGTCAGCGTGCGGGCGAGTTCCTCGGCGGATTCGATCGGGTTGACCATCCAGGTTCGGTTACGGTGCATCATGACGGTTTCCTCCATGTCGATGCGGGTTCCTATCGTTGCTTCTCGAAGACGGTGCAGACATCGTGCAGGCCGGGGATGAAGGCCGATCGGTAGACCTTGGTCCCGCTGCTGGCCCCGTGGCTGAAGCGGATGATGTCGGTGCATGCCTGGCGGAAGCCTTCGGCGAAGGCGAGTCGCTTGGTGTGGTAGACCAGGGGGACGAAGCCGTGGTCGCGGTCGCTGTAGTCGCCCATCAGGATGGCGAGCGTGCCTCCGGGCCGGAGTGACCGGCGGCAGTTGGCGATGAAGGCGGCGTAGCGTTCGAGGAAGCAATCGAGCGTCGGGGCAGCGGACAGGTCGCGGGGGTCGTTGCAGTACCGTTTCATCCGCCAGTAGGGGGGATGGACCCAGCAGAAGTCCTGCGTGCCCTCGCCGTGGAAGGTCTCGGGGTTGCAGGCGTCGAAGCCGTAACGGAGGTCGAGCGAATGGCAGGGGATGCCCAGTTCACGGCAGACGTCGCGGCAGGTGCCGGACCCGGTCATCGGGTCGAGGACCGACTCGGGCCGGAAGAAGGTGAGCAGGTCCTTGATGAGTTCGCCGGAGCAGTTGCCCGGGTAGCGGCGGTCGCCGTAGGGCCCGGCCTCGTCGTGGTGGTAGAGGCTCGTGAGCCTCGGGACGGGGCTGGCGGTGAGCGGTGCTCGGGGCAGCTTGGCGTAGATCGTCCGTCGTCGCCGATGGGCGTTCCGTGCGGCGTAGTGCGGATTGGCGATGCGGTGCGAGATGTCGGTGCGATTCATGATGTGTCTCCTTACAGGTTGCGGCGGGCCGGAGCCCGCCGAGTGATTCCTTCGTCTATTCCTTCGGCTCCGAGGCCACCCGGAGGGTGATGCGTCCGTCGAGGGGCTGGAGGTCCAGGGCGATGTTGAACCCGTTCCCGTCGGCGTGAGCCCAGGCGGCCCCGCAGCGGGTCCAGACGCCCTTCTTGTCCTCGCGGTCGCGGACCCAGTAGGCGATGTGGGTGGGTCGATTGCCGTTGGAAGCGGTGTTGGTTGTTTTGCTGTCACTCATGATGATTCTCCTGTTTCGTTTCGAGGCCGCGCCCATCGCGGCCTGACGGGAATGCGCAGAAAGGCCGCCAAAGCCGTTCGGGGCAAGCGGAAAACTAGGGCAGGTCGGGGTAGGCGATTTTCCGCTTGCGGCGGACGGCGGCGGCCTTAGCGTTCCCAGGTCAGGTACGCCAATGGGGCGATGAGGAGCGAGAGAGGAGAGAGGTGTGGGCAGCATAAAACCGACACGGTCAGTCGGTATCGGCCGTTTCAGGGAGCTGATGGCTGGGACGCGAAGAGGAAGGGCGGGTCGACCGGCGAATGCAGTGGGCTGGGCGAGAGCGTGAGGGAAGGGGAGTCGTCACATGACCTGTTGCCAAACAAGATGGTGCATCAATTTGTTGGCCGGTGAGCAGTGGGACGAAGAAAACGCAATGGGGGCTGGACCGGCTCCATCCGATGAGTGCTTGAACGCTCGAACTATCGCAGGAATCGCCGGTAGGCCCACAGGGCGAGGAACCCCTGGCCGATGGCGGACATGGCCTCGGGGTATTCGCGGGCGAGGGCGATGAGGCAGACCAAAATTCCCAGGATGTGGGCGAACGTGACCGGCATGCTCCACGCGTAGCAGGGCCGGGCGTCGCTCGTCACGTGGCAATTGCGGGGCAAGGGCCAGTCCGACCGTTTCCGGGAGGTTGGCGACCGGGGCGATCTTGTGGTACGACAAGGCCCATGAAAGCCTATGTTGGAATTGTCGACGACACCGGACTCCGGGCGTTCCTGCCCGACGAGGAGTCGCTCCGCTGCATGGTGACGACCGGACCCAGTTCGGCCTGGGTCTGGGTCGCTGTCGAGGATGACGGCGTGCGCGAGATCGAGGCCGAGCTTCGGAGCGGCCACCGCTATGAGGCGTTGAGCCTGCTGCTCAACCAGGCCGTGGAGATGGTCCCCTTGGCGACCGCAGTACCCGGCGATTGGTGAACGAACACCGCCTATCGCGTCGAGGTGGTCGCGATGAAGCGGCCGTCTGGCAGTTCGCGAGCCTGTCCAAGCGAGGCGAGCGTGACGAGGAGTTCATCGACTTTCTCGACGTTCGCTCGGAGGAACAACTTAGCGAGTTGCTCGGAGGTGAGGGGAATTTTCTGAGAAGAGAGGGCGGAACGCACTGCCTGAGCACGCTCTGGTAGGGTCTTGGGCCATGGGAGCTTCGCTTTCTTCTGGGCTGGAGCAACTGCCTCCTCGACTGGGTTATCGATCAGCGATGTCTGGGTCGCTTGTCGATGGCCGGTCGGATTCTGGAATTCCGGCCTTAACCATCGCACAATACCTTGTGCTTCTTCTCCAGCCCGCTCCGCGTTCAGGTTGACGAGCCGAACGATGATCTCATCGTCGCTCAAGTCGATCGGCCAGCCGTAGGCCGCGCAGACTGCCGCGTCCAAGTCGTCGTGGATCTGTTTCAAGACGGACACTAGTCCCTGGTCATGAATCTCCTTGTCGCTCATCGAGAGTGACTCTCCGCTGCGCAGCTTCTCGAGCACGTTATAGAGATCTGTCACTGTGAGTCTAGGGTGCTCTGCCTGACGAGCCTTCCGATGGGCGTCTAATGCCTCCGCGTACTCGCTGGCAAGCTGCTTCTCGGACTCGATCACGTCTGGGAACGGAAACGTGTCGAAGCACCTCGTCTTGTTGTATCGGGGGTCGTTGCCGACACCGAGGCGTCCTCCCGCTGCGAGGGCCCATACCACGTGAATTCGGCTCGACAACACCCCGAGGAAGAAGGCGTCGTCCAGCGCGATAACCGCTACGGTGCCTTCGGCCAAGACGTCATGCGGGAGGAACTGGAAGACCCGATGCTTTGCGGTCTCGGTGGTGGCGATGTAGCGAGGAATGTCCCTCGCGGCGCGGCGCATACCGGGCTGGTTCTCTCCGAAGATCCACCAACGCTCGCGTTTGAACGCCCTTGGGTTGTGCTCACGGACTGGCTTCACCCTGTCGAGTAGATGCTGGTAGAAGCGAGGATACCGGTCTCTGAGGTCTTTTTCATCGAGGCCGTCGCAGTCGATGGCCCTTAGCCAGCGGGGGCGGCCCGTCAGATCACGTCCACTGACGAACGGGCGAGCCAAGGTGCCTTCCGAGAACGAAGCCAACTCAGCCGCCTCTGCCTCCGAGACGATGAAACCGTCGCCATAGAACTTGACCCCCCAGTAGGCCACGTTAGCATTCGCGCGCAACGGGAAGGCCGCGGCCGGAGATGCACCAACCCTGAGGTCTTCGGCGATTGTTCCCTTGGCGGGCAAGAGCGCGACCTGTGCCTCGAAATCCGAGCCGTAGCGCTCGGAAGTCAGGACATACCGCGTGCCTGTCTCCTCGCCCGGTGCGGCGACGGTCATGGCGATTCGGACGTCGGCACCGTCGGACGAATCAACCCAGGGATGATCCGGGATCGCGAAGACGATGCTGAGGCGGTCCTTCGCCGTTAGATGGCGTCGCAGCGTCGCCCTGTTGAATGACTGCGTGATGCTATTGGTCGTAATCAGTCCGAACCGCTTCAAGCGGCCCTGTCTCAACAGTTCGGCTGCATGGTCCCACCAGTACATCACGTAGTCGGCGTTCTCCGGGACGTCCGGCATCGCCTGGGCGAGGGCCTCGACGTAACCGTCCCCAAGCGTGAGCCGCATCCGCCTCGTGCCGACGAAGGGAGGATTTCCGATCAGGTAGTCGGCGTCGGGCCACGGTGCTTTTCGAGGGTTTACGTAGCGGAGCAGGGGCGTACGCGCAGCTTCATCTGGGATTTCCTCTCCCGTGACCGGATGGGGCTTGGTCGAACGGCCGTCCCAACGTGTGACCGGGGATTCTCGTTCGTCGAGGACGGCCTCGGTCCGGTCGTAGGCGAGCGCCGCGTCCCGGCATTCGATGTTGCGGAACGCCTTGATGACGGGTTCGGCGGGCATCTGCGATCCGAATGTGCGAAAGTGCCACTGGAGATAGCCGATCCAGAGGACGAGTTCGGCGATCGCCGCCGCCCGCGGGTTCAGCTCGATACCAAGCAACTGGTGTGGGTCAACCGTGAGGCCGACGCCCTCGAAGACCTCCTGCCGCTCGCCGAAGCCTCGCAAGGCGTCCCGGATTTCACCTTCGAGCCTCTTCATATGCTCCAAGGTCACGTAGAGGAAGTTGCCGCTCCCGCAAGCGGGGTCGAGGACTTTGATGTCGCAAAGATGATTCAGAAAATCGCGGACCACATCGCGTGCCTCTTCGAGCTTGCCCGCCTTGGCCAGGGTAACGGCCGCCGCCTGGACCGCGGACCACTCCTCGCGGAGCGGTTGGATGATCGTGGGGATGACGATCCTTTCGACGTAGGCCCTCGGCGTGTAATGGGCCCCGAGCTTGTGTCGCTCAACCGGATCAAGGGCCCGTTCGAGGAGCGTGCCGAAGATGGCGGGCTCGACGGCCTTCCAATCGGCCGTTGCTGACTCAATGAGCAACTCGAGCTGTGCATCGGTGACGGCGAGTGCCTGGGGATCTGCGAAGAGCTGGCCGTTGAATCGGAGGAGCTTCCGCTCCAGGATTGGCGAGAATTCGCCGCGGTCCATCGCCGTCCACAACGATCGAAGCATGTCGGAGAAGGTCTCCAGCTTGCCCCTGCGTCCCTCCAGGAGCGTCTTGAAGCTCTCCTTGGGAAGGAGCCCGACGTCCTCGGCGAACATCGTGAAGATCGACCGCATGAGGAAGTGTGCGACCACTTCCGCTTGGTGTCCAGACCGCTCCAGCGATTTCGCCAGGTCCGCAAGCTTTTCGGCCACCTCACGGGTGACCTTCGCGCTCTTCTTGCTGGGGTCGAGGGCCGTCGGGTCGGTCCAGACGAGTCGAAGCCGCTCTCGAATCTCGTCTTTCGCGATTTCTTTCAGCGGTATGCGGTGCGTGAGTGCGTCTGGGAAGGCAACGTAGGTTTTCCCGGAACGCGAGAAGTCGGCATAGAGTTCGATCGAATGACCGACGTCGACGATGACAAGGAATGGCGGCCATCCCTCATCGACAGGAAGCGATTTCGCGTAGAGTTCGGCCTGCCCGCGGGCGGCGAGCATTGCATCGTCCCAACTTTGAGTCCCGCGGACTGCGGTCCCTTTCCGGGCCTTATTCTTAAGCTTGAGGCCGGTCGCGTCTACGCGGGCTTCCTTGTCGCTGCCCTGTTTGGCTTCGAGGATGAAGGCTTCACGGCGGTAGAGGTCGATGAATCTGGTCGTCGTATGGCCCAAGCCGTCGTCGAAGATGACGGGATGCTCGAAGACATAAGTGTTCTGAGCGCTGTTGGCCTTCGCCGGTTCGGGCCTTGGCACACCGATGATGTCGCAAAGCTCGCAAAGGAAGAGTTGATAATTCGCTCGTTCCGCGGCGCCTGAGGTGGTCCAGCGAGCGATGAATCCCTCCGCTACAGATGCAATCGGTAGATCTACTGCCATCGACTCACCCTCATCACGAATCCGCCTCGTGGCGCTTCTTCGAGCGTTTTCCAGGAGTCTTACTCGGCTTCCTTGGACTCTTATTGTTCCGCCCTTTCCTCGGGTCGGGGACCTCGAAGAACTCGCAATGTCGCAGGTCAACCCAGCAG
>JBJHBB010000129.1:0-6580 GCA_050485265.1 Rhodothermales bacterium
GAGCTCCGCGTGCGCGGTGACGACGCCGCTCGCCTCGTCGTCGCTTCGGAAGGTCAGCGTCTGCGTGTGCGGGACATGGAACGACGGCCCGAACGCGCCGAAGCGCTCGAGGTAGTAGGCGAGCACCGGCTCGCGCCCGATCCGCGCCAGGCCGCCCTCCAGCTCCGGCAGCACGACGACGTCGAACTGCAGCCCCTTCGACTGGTGGACCGTCATCACCCGGACGCGGGCTGTCGAAGGGTCCTCGACCCGCTCCGATTCGACGAAGCGGACGAACTCCGAGGGCCGAACCGCACCCCGCTCATCGAACCGGTGCCCGAGCTCGGCCATCTGGGACAGCCGCCGCAGCTCACGCTCGTCGCAGGCGCCACAGAGGACGTCGACGAATCGGTCGATCGTGCGACCGTAGCCGTGGACGGCCAGGTCGGTGCGGACGCGTTGTGAGAGCTTCGCGGCGGCCTCGGCGTCCATCGGATCCCTGAACTCCAGGGCCTCAACCAGCGGGGAGAGGGCGACGTGGTAGCGCGCCACCGTGTCTCCGGGATGGTCGGCCAGGTGCAAAAGCGCGAGGACAGCCTCGCAGGCGGCGGAGTCGGTGAGCGTGGTCCCACCCTCCTCGCTGGCCGGGACGCCGAGGCGGCGCAGCTCGTAGATCAAGCGCGCGACGGTGGCGTTTCCGCGTGTCAGCACGGCGATGGTGGCCCCTGGCATGCGGCGGTACAGCTCTTCGACCCGCTCGGCGGCGAAGCGGCACAGTGAAGGCTCCGCCTTCTGCCCTCGGCCCTCCTCCCGGGGTCCAGCAGATACCTCAACGTATCCGGGCATCGTCTGGTTTGGCGGCGCGGCCCGGTGTTCGTCGAAGTCCCGCTGCCACGCCAGGGCCGTCTCCTGCCAGGTCTCGTCACTCCGCATCACTGGGAGGTCGGACACGTTCTGGAAAACGCGGTTCACGAAGCCCAGCACCACGGGCGACGAGCGCCAGCTCACGTCTAGCCGCTCCTCGTCGAGGCCGAAGTAGTCCTTGATGTGGTGCACGATTGCCGGTTCGCCGCCGCGCCAGCCGTAGACGGACTGCTTGGGATCTGCGACAACGACGCCGGCCCGGTTGCCCGGGTCGGAGAGCACCTCCTCGACGATGGGCTTGATGGCGTCCCACTGGGCGAGCGACGTGTCCTGGAACTCGTCGAGCAGGAAGTGGCGGATGCGGGAGTCGAGGCGGTAGTAGAGGTCCTCGCGCGCGGCCATGGGCGCTTGGCCGTCGGCGAGGACGCGCGTGACGTCCCCGAACTCGTAGGCGCCCTCTCGCGACTGCCGCTCGCGGCACGCAGCGGCGAACCTGATGGTCAGGCGGCCGAGCGCCTCGACCTGGTCGGCGTACTGGGGACGGAGGTCGCGCGCTGCCGGACCGAGAATTGCAGTTACGGCGTCGCACGCGTCATCGGCGATAGGTGCTCCACCAAACTCGAGATCGCCCGACATTACACGCGAACACAGGGTGAGGCCGCAGAACGTTTCCCAGTCGCGCCTTTCCACGGCATCGACGGCCTTGTCGAGCGCCTTCACCCAGACCGAGCGTGGATCGCCCTTCTTCGTTCGCGGCACATCGACGGTCTTGAGCCTGTCGGCGGCTGTCAATAGCTCCTCATCCGACGGCGGCTCGCCATCACCCATCTTCCTGAACACGCCCCACGGATCGTCGACGCGCGGATCGAGATTGTCGTGGACGATCAGCAGGTCCTTCAGCTTTTTCAGCAGGTGGTCGTGGACCGATCGGCGGACCTCCTGCCGGTCGAGGTGGAGCAGCAGCTCGAGGAGCTCGCCGCTGTCCGACGACGCGAGGACCTCCTGCAGCGCCTCGGAGCGGAGCCGCTCCATGGTGGGCCCGTCGGCGATGCTCCAGCCGGGCGGGAGGCCTAGCTCGTGCACGAACGCCCGCGCGATGCCGATGAAGAAGCTGTCGAGCGTTCCGAAGCTCGTCCGGTGCAGCGCCCGCACGAGGTCGAGCAGCCGATCGCGCCAGAACGTGGGATCAGCGGAGACGGGGTGATCGGGCGAGAGCTGCGCAAAGCCTGCCAGCTCTGCCGCCTCCTTCTCGCTCAGCGCGGCTTTCGCGAGGCGCTCGAGCACGGCCTCGAGGATCTGCCCTGCCGCCTTCCGGGTGAAGGTCGAGGCCAGGACGGAGTCCACCGGCTCACCGTGCGCCAGCAGTCCGATGATCCGGGACGAAATCTTGAACGTCTTGCCCGAGCCGGCCGAGGCGAGGACGGCCTCGCGCGGCGCTTGTACGGGGGACTGGGACACGGCGACACCCATCACTCGTCCTCCTCGTTCTGATCATCGGATACGACTAGCTGGCGCAGGCCCAGCAGAGCCGAGGTCCGGCCGTCTAGGAAGCTGGCTTTCGCCTCGGAATCGTAGGCGATCCGGCCGGTTCGGAGCGCGCGGACGATGTCGCACGCGGTGGCGTCCGCGTCGTCGAGGTCGTCGAGGGTCCAATCGGCCAGAAGGACGCCGGTGCTCGCCGTCGCACGTGGCAGCACGATGTAGCCGAGGTCGAGGATCTCGGCCTCGAGTCCGGTGATGTGGGGTGCCTCGCCGTGGGCGCCGTTGAGGGTCAGCAGGTGGCGGTACAGCGGCAGTTGTAGATCGACCCACCGCTTGGCGTCCTTCCGGCCCTTGCGATGTGTCTTCTCGGGGGGATCGCCGGAATCCGACGTCTTGTAGTCGAGCACGGCGTAGCGGCCGGAGACGGCGTGTCGGTCCACGCGATCGATGCGGCCGCGCAGGATGATCGGCTCGTCATCGACGGGGAACTGGACGCGGAAGGTGCGGTCGTCGCCGGTCTCCGACGCCGGCCGACCCTCTACCAGTACGGTCTCCCAGCCGTCGCTCGCCCATTCGGCCTGCCAGCGGGCGAACGCCCGCAGCCGGCGCCGAAGCTGCTCGACCTGCACCAGCACGGCGGGAAGCATCCCCGTCTCCCCGAATCGGCGTCTGACCTCAGCGTTGAGCAGCTCGTCGAGGCATTCCTCGATCTCTAGGTGGCGCGTGCTGTTGCCGGCGTCGCTTCGCGAGAAGTCGCGAAGTACGGAATGCGCCACACCGCCGAACAGGCCGCCGTCCATCTCCCGGGCGCGGTCGTCGATGGCCTCGAGCCGGTATCGGCCTCGAAGCAGATAGAGGTACGGATTCTCGATGAGCGATCTGAAGGCGGTGACCCTTAGCTCGCTGGGTGCCTCGAACTCCAGATGAGACTCCGGTGGCAGCATGAATGCCGAAGTCTCGCCAGGGACGCGCCGTGCCGGCACGATGGGCGCGGGGTGCCCCTTCTTCGGATCGGCGAAGCTCAGGACGCGCGACGGCAGGTCGTCGGGCCGCACCGCGAGCATGAGGCGGCTCGGGCGGAGCGGGTCGCCTCCGCTGGTCATTCTCCCCGCGATCCAGCGAGTCCTGCGCGAATGGCGGATGGCCATCACGTGGTAGGCATCGCGGGCGTAGCGGGAGTCGTTGTCGAGCAGGCCAAGGCGCGACCGCAGACTGTCCGGCAGGAAGGCGTCCGAGACCACGGACTCGGGTAGGAACGGCTCGTTGAACCCGGTTATGAAGGCCACAGGCGCATCGTCCAGGTGCATTTCCAGCCAGCCAAGCAGTTCGACGGCCGAGCGATCCGGGTCCTCGGGGATGGTGACGCTCCCGACGGAGTCGAGCAGCAACTGCAGCGCCACCGATCCCTCGCAGGACTGGTCGACTGCTCCGGGCACGCGCGATAGGGCATCGGCTGCCGCGCGAAAGGCCTGCAGCGTGTCGATCAGGCGCCGCTCGCGCGGGATGTTGCGGTCGAGGACGAGATCGCCGTAGAGCGTGGCCAGCACGTCGACAAGCACCGGACCCCACTCCGAGAGCGGGCGCCGGCTACGAAGAGGCTCAAGCAGATCGTGGAGTCGTTTCCGGACCCGGCCTAGGGGTGGCCAGAGCTCATCAGGCACGCGTGCGGGAAGGCGCTCCCGGAAAAAACGGTCGGCCTTCGCGATCGCTTCGGCCTGCGCACCCGGGCCGATCAGGTGTGCGAGGTGAGGGTGGCGAAGTAGCGTGGCGAACGGCTCCCAGCGGCGCCCGCTCTGCAGGTACGCGGCCGCTGCGGAGAGAAAGGTGAATGTGGGGGTACGACTGATCGGCGTCCCGGCGGCGTATCGCGCGGGGATGTCCCACGCCTCGAGGCGCTGCTCGATGAACGGCACGAGGTCCGCGTCCGGAACGGCAATCGCGACATCCTCGGTCGACGTGCCTGCGTCGAGCTCGGCAATCTCTGCCAGCAGGAGGTCGGCCTGATCACCGGGCCGGTCAGCTATGCATAGCTTGTCGTCGGGTATCACCACCTGGCGGTCCAGCCACGCATCGACCCGCACGCAGCCGAAGGCGTCGAACGAGTCGGCGAGCTCCTCGGGGGCGTGCACCACGGCGACTCCACGCGCCGAAGCCGATTCGAGCATCATCCGAGCGATGCGCGGCAGCTCGGCCAGGGCGATGAGCCAAAGGTCTACATCGAGCTCGAGCCGACACTGAAGCGCTTCGATCCGACTAATCTGCGGATCGCTACGGCCCGCTTCGGCCAGGAGGCGGGCGTACTCACGTTCGACTTCGGCCAGCAGCTCCCATCGCTCCACATCGGTGAAACCGCTCATAGCGGACTGACCCACGATCCGGGCGACGTCCTCCAACCTATTCCCACCCCTCGCCACCTCAGAATGCAGTCGCTGCACATCGGCGGCAAGCCGGTCCCATCCCCTCAGATCATCATCGGTGGGGATGTCAGGGAAGACGGCCTTGAGTCCCTGGCTCTGGCTCACGCGTCGCAGCGCCGCAGCCCAGAGCATCCGAGAGGCGAGCGGGTCAACCGGCGGCCGCTGAGGATCGTAGAACAGCTCCGGCAGTCGGCCAGCGGTAACAATTCGCGGCGGTACGAGTCGCTTCTGATTCTCGATCGCAACGTCGAGCAGAAGCTCCTTGAGCCTGCGGCCGGGCCTGGAGCCGGGCAGGACAACGACCACCGATGAGAGATCGAAGGTGTCATCCGAGGCATATCGATCGGCAAGCAAACGTGCCGCGGCCGGAAGCAGCGGACGGTCCCAGCCCACAAAGATCCTGTGTGTCGTCACGTGCGCCTTGAACGATGAAAGCGTGGTCGTGTCATTATCGAGGGAGGATAACTCGCACCGCTGACACCGTCGCGTCACCCGCGTCCTGGAGGAGTGCGAGACGCTGCAGGATGTGGGGAGAGGTGGGGTGAAATGTTCGGGCCCAGACGCGTGTATTGGGCCCTCTGGCCGCTCTCGACCGGCGCATTTTCGGGGACGAGCACACATATTTAGAGCTTGAATATGTGTGCACTGTGTAGCCCTGGGCGCACTTATCCACAAAATGTATCCGGATATGCACGCGCGGCTTGACTTTATGCCCGCAGACGCTACTTTGGGGCCGAGTGGGGAAAAGTGGGGGAGAATCCCAGGGCGACCACCCTCCCCGCAGAAAATATCCTCCATTATGAGTTTGCGCCGTGGCGGGCTTCAAGGGCCAGTACGAAAACGCCATTGACGAGAAGGGCCGAGTGGCCATTCCCGCCAAGATGCGGCGTGCCCTAAAGCCAGAGGCGAACGAGACGTTCACCGCGACGCGCGGCCTGGAGCAGTGCATCGTGCTGTACCCGCTCGACCGCTGGGAGCTCATGGAAGAGTCCTTTCTGGGACTGAACCAGTACCAGCGGGAGGCCCGCGACTTCATTCGCACGATCACCCGCTGGGCCGAGGACGTCAGCCTCGACCGTCAGGGCCGCATCGTGCTGCCGAAGCGCCTGATGGAGTTCGCCGGCCTGGACGGCACGGCTGTCATCATCGGATTGCTGGACCGGGTCGAGATCTGGGACCCGAAGCTCTTCGACCAACACCTCGACTCCACGCCCGGCGACTACGAGAGCATCGCCGAGCGCGTGATGGGCTGAGTCCACATGCCAATTGCTACCCGACCCATGACAGCCCCGCGCCGCGACAGACGACCCGCCGATGCGGCGTACGCGACGCCCTATCACGCGCCGGTGCTGGTACGTGAGACGGTCGAACTGCTCATCACGCGACCGGCAGGGACATACGTCGACGGCACACTGGGTGGTGGAGGTCACGCCCGTGCCATTCTCGACGCGCTGGACGCTGATGGGCGCCTTTTTGGCGTCGACCAGGATCCGGACGCCATCGCTGAGGCACAGCGCCGCATTGGGGATGACACCCGCTTCGTGACGCTTCGGGGCAATTTTGACTCGATCGAGTCGCTGCTGGCCGGGGAGGGCGTGTCGGAAGTCGATGGCATCCTGCTCGACCTGGGCGTTTCGTCGCATCAGATCGACACGCCCGAGCGCGGTTTCGCCTACGCGCAGGAAGGACCCCTCGACATGCGGATGGACCCGACGTCGGGTATCCCTGCGGAGGAACTGGTCAATAACGCCCCGGAATCGGACCTCGCCCACATCTTGCGTGCCTACGGCGAGGAGCCGCGCGCGCACAAGATTGCTCGCCGCATCGTCGCTGCGCGG
>JBJHBB010000130.1:0-6540 GCA_050485265.1 Rhodothermales bacterium
ACCTGATAGCGAAGGACGGCCCGAGGGTCTCAACGGCTCGATTGCTCCTGGCCGGTGTTGCGATGCAAGCGTTGCTGGGCGCGATCACGTCATTCGTGATCTTTGCCTCCCCTGCACCCCAGAAGCTGCAAACGGTGCTCTTCCTGCTCTTGGGGACCTTCTCAGGAGCCACGTGGAGTTCGCTTCTGCTACCAGCCATCGTCGCGTTCGTGGGATCGATTCTCCTGTGGGGACTATCGCGCCCGATGGATGCTCTTATGACCGGCGAGGAGCCGGCGCACAGCCTCGGCGTTCCCGTCGAAGCGTTGAAGCGCACCTTGATCGCCGTCTCGGCATTGATGACGGGCGTCCTGGTTGCGGCTGCCGGCATCATCGGCTTCGTCGGCCTGATCATCCCCCACTCGGTGCGATTCATCGTCGGTGCTGCGCACGCGCGGCTAGTGCCTATCGCGTTCGTCAGTGGCGCGGTGTTCCTCGTGTGGGCTGACCTCGCGACGCGCACAATCCTACCTGGACAGGAGTTGCCCGTGGGCGTGCTAACCGCGATCTGTGGAGTGCCATTCTTCCTAGCGCTTCTGCGGCGAAGAGGGCCTTTGTAGCCGGTCGAATCGCCACATTCCTATGAAGCCGAAACCTCCTGCAGCCGTCCCGGTGGTAGGTTTCACTCCAGACTGAAAACCGTTACATGCCGGTCGCATCCTCCCCCACCCAGCTCGACATTCTGGACCGGCCGACGCCGTCGCTGGCCTCGATTCGCGCGCCGATCGAGGATGATCTCGCCTCGTTCCGCTCCTACTTCAAGGAAGCGATGCGCTCGCGTGTGCGGCTCGTCGAGCTCGTCACGCGCTACGTGCTGAGACAGAAGGGCAAGGAGTTGCGCCCCATCCTGGTGCTGCTCTCGGCGCGGGTCGCCGGAGGAGTCTCGGAGCGAACCTATCGCGCCGCGGCTCTGGTCGAGTTGCTCCACACGGCCACCCTCGTCCACGACGACGTAGTCGACGAGGCAGAGCGGCGTCGAGGGCTCTTCTCGATCAACGCGCTGTGGAAGAACAAGGTGGCCGTGCTTTTCGGCGACTTCCTCCTCAGCCGTGGCCTTCTTCTGGCACTGGCCGGCGAGGACTACGACCTCCTTCAGACCGTCAGCGACGCCGTCCGGAGGATGAGCGAGGGCGAGCTGCTGCAGATCGAGACCGCTCGGCGACTGGACATCGATGAGGAGACGTACTTCCGGATCATCTCCGACAAGACGGCTTCGCTGATTGCGGCCTGTACCGCGTGCGGGGCCCAGTCGGCTACGGACGACCCGGAGGTCGTCGAGAACCTTCGTCTGGCCGGGGAAGCCCTGGGGCTCGCCTTCCAGATCCGCGATGATCTGTTCGACTACGGCGATGTCGATGTCGGGAAGCCTCTCGGTCTGGACCTCCAGGATCGAAAGATGACCCTTCCGGTGATCTATGCCTTGCAGAATGCAGAACGGTCCGAAGCACGACGGATCCGAAAGCTGATTCGTAACAAGCTCAAGTCGCGCGACGACATCAGGGAGATACACGATTTCGTGCGTACCCGCGGAGGCGTCGCCGCGGCCCAGGAGCGCATGGTCGAACTCGCGCGCGAGGCAGCTTCGCGGTTTGCCACCCTCCCCCCGACCGATGCACGCGAGGCCCTCCTCGACGTCGCGGCATACGTCGTTGCTCGGAAACATTAGGCGACGAGAAGGCCGCACGCCACATCAGTCTGACAGCCCCTGACCCCCATGCGTGTCGTCCTTCTTGGGACCGGAGCTTCGGTGTCCGATCCTCACCGCACGGTGACGATGCTCGCCGTTCAGGCACCTCGACCTGATGGCGAGATATCGACACTGGTGATCGACTGTGGTGGGGACGTCATCCAGAGGCTCTGCGCCGCCGAGATCGACCTCGAATCGATTGATCACGTCCTCGTGTCGCATGAGCACGCGGACCACGTCAGCGGCTTCACGCTAATGGTGCAGAAGCTCTGGCTGGCCGGGCGCCGTCGCCCGATCAACGTGCATGGAATCGGCGCCGCGCTCGCCCAGGCCCGACGAGTTTGGGATGCCTTTGACACGTCCAGCTGGAAGGAGCAGGGCCTTCCGGACCTTCTATGGAATGAGTACCCGCATAAAGAGGACTCGATCGTGCTCGAGGACGGCACCTGGCTCATCACCGCATCTCCAGCATTGCATACAGTCCCCACGTCTGGGTACCGGATCGAGCACGTGCCTACGGGGAGGGTGCTCGCGTACTCGTGTGACACCGCGCCGTCCGGAGTCATCGCGCGGCTCGGGCAGGGTGCTCATCTGTTCATCCACGAGGCAAACGGGTCCATGCCTGGAGTCCACTCGTCTGCAGAAGAAGCCGCGCGTGTGGCCGCCGATGCGGGTGCACACCGCCTCGTACTTGTACACCTTCCCCCCGGCCTGACCGATAATGACCTTACCGATGCAAGGCGCGCATTTGGCGAGGTGAGCCTGGGCGTTGAGATGGACGCATATGAGGTGTGAGACTCAACAAAAAAAGCCGCCCCCGAATGGAGGCGGCTCACTTGTACGAGTCGGCGTCAATCAGGCGACGAGCTCGACCTCTGTGGCCTGCGGGCCCTTGCGACCCTCACCGACTGTAAATTCGACGCGCTGGCCTTCCTGCAGCGTGCGGAAGCCGCTCGCCTTGATCTCGCTGAAATGAACGAACAGGTCAGCGCCGCCCTCCTGGCTGATGAAGCCAAAGCCTTTCTCGGCGTTGAACCACTTGACCGTGCCGGTCTTGCGCTCTCCCATGGGAGTGATGCAATGTTGAACGATAGGGAAAGCAGCCTGCTATACCCGCGACGATCGAGAATCGATAACGACGACTGGTACCGCGTGTGCTGCGTGTGAACGGCGGAACATACAACACCCGTAATCTTCGGTTTCACGGCTCGGCATTTTTTGCGCCATTATGCGTATCGGACGACTGCACGTCCTTACCGACTTCCACTTTCAGCAACGCCTGAGCCACGCGGATCTCGCGGCCCTGGCGGTGATGGGTGGAGCCGATACCGTTCAGTTTCGCCAGAAGTCTGGTCCGCTCCGTGCGCGCCTCTATGAGTTGAAGTCCACGGTGGATACGTGCCGGGCAGCAGGCGTACCCGTGCTCGTAAACGACCGCGTCGATCTCGCGCTCGCGAGCGGTGCCGATGGTGTGCATCTCGGCCAGGATGATCTCCCTATCGCTGAAGCACGCCGGATACTCGGCGACGACGCGATCATAGGAGCCACTGCCTCGACCGTCGAAGAGGCCAAGCGTGCAGAAGACGCCGGTGCCAGCTATATCGGTTTCGGGCCGGTGTTCGCCACGACATCCAAAGCGAATCCACAACCGATCCGAGGTCTCCACGCGCTCGAGGAGGCAGTGCGGGGAGTCTCGGTCCCCGTGATTGCGATTGCGGGGATCACAGCGGCCAGGATTCCGTCGGTGATGGGCACAGGAGCGCACGGCGTGGCTGTAATGACCGCGGTGAGTCTGGCTTCAGATCCCGCGGCCGCGGTAGGTGAGCTCCGAGAAGCGATCGACGTGACACTTGCCGACGACCGAGACCTCGAGGCCTCGAGATGAGTGGGCCCCTCCCGTCAGCATTGCCGCCCAAGGAATCGCTCTCATACCGCGCCGAGCTGATACGCAAGGCGCTCCACGTTGGGGCGCTTGCGTTTCCGCTGGCAATCGTCCTCATCGACCGGCAGGTCGTAGTACCCGTGCTCGCAGGACTGGCGATTCTCGCACTGATTCTCGACGTTGCGCGCCACCGGTGGGCATTGCTTCACCGGCTGATTCTATCTGTGTTCGGCGACATCATGCGTCCCATCGAGAAGCCGCCACTGGGAGGACCGATCGTGCTCAACGGCGCCACCTGGATGTGCGCGGCGGCAGCAATTTGCGCTGCAGTGTTTCCGCCCACCATCGCTGCGGCAGCTCTTGCGCTGGTGATGATTGGGGATGCCGCGGCCGCACTCGTCGGGCGGAGAATGGGACGGCGTCGTTTTCCCTGGTCGGAGAAATCACTCGAAGGCTCGCTCGCGTTCATCGTCGCCGGATTCCTCGCGGCACTGCTAATCGTGCAACTCGGTGAGCCACAACCCGGCATCGCCGCGCTCACATTTGGTACGCTAGTGGGCGCGATCGCGGAAGCCCTGCCACTCCCTCTGAACGATAATCTTCGCGTGGCGCTCCTTGCTGGCGTGGCCATGTGGCTACTGCTCTAGAGGAATGACGTCACGTCTCTCATACTCGGGGTCATGAGCTTCCTCAATCGCACCCTCCACAAGGTCTTTGGGCTCACCGAGGACCCTGATGCGCCAACGGTGATCACGCGATACCCGGTGGTGATGGTGCATGGATTCGGCGCGCTGGGAACGGTCTTCTCAAGAGGGCTCCTATTGAACCAGGCGCGCCATCTTCGCCTGCACGGAACGCTCGCGTTCGCGCCGAACGTGACTCCGTACGACACATCGGATGTCCGCTGTCGCGCGTGGTCGGTTCATCTTCAGCGCATCCTAGCCGCGACCGGCGCCGAGAAGCTCAACATCATCGGCTACTCCGCCGGAGGCCTCGACGCCCGCAAGCTGGCCAGTGGGAGCGAGTTCAGAGGGAGCATTGCGTCCGTGATCACCGTCGCCACGCCCAATCGCGGAACCGAACTGAGCGAGTGGGCCCTCAAGACGCCCGCGGTACTCCGGGCAGCAATCATTGGTGCGATGGACCGATGGGGCAGAATCACCTACCCCACCGCCGCACCACGGGTAGAGGCCGGCATGCAAGAATTGACACCTGCCTACGTAGATGGCACATTCAACCCTGCTCACCCGGACGCGGATGGCGTGTTCTACGGCTCCTGGGCCGGACGTGCGGGAAAGGGCACGGATACCAGGATCACCAGCGCGCTGCAGGTCCAGAATCGCGTCCTTCACGCACTCGCCGGCCTGAATGACGGCATGGTGCCGCTGCATAGCGCCTGGTGGGGAGAGCCCATCCGACAGGTGGCATCGGACCACCTCAGGATGTGCGGAGTCGCTTTCGGATCGGGTGCGGACGCGAACAAGCTGTTTCTGGAGATAGCGCGCGATCTGCAGCGCAGAGGATTCTAGGGAACGATTGCCAAGCGCTTGTCTTTGTCCGAAACGCCGTATACTAAGCGCGAGCCGACCTCACCCCGATGGTTCTTGAGCCAGGCCTACTGCTCGTAGCCGAGCCGGCAATGTTGGACCCCAACTTCCGGCATGCGGTTGTGTTGCTCTGTGACCACGACGAGAACGGATCCTTCGGCCTGATCCTCAACAAGCCGACGAACCTGCAGCTGGCCGAGGTTCTGGCAGAGCCGGTGGATCTGGACCATCCCCTCTTCCTCGGCGGACCAGTCCAACCGGACACCTTGCACTTCCTGCACACGTACTCGGCCGAGCTACCTGACGCCGTTATCGTGGGTGATGATGTGGCCTGGGGAGGACCCTTCGACGAAGTGGCGGACAGCATCCGCGTCGGGACGCTAGACGGCTCGCGATTCAGGTTCTTCGCGGGCTACGCCGGGTGGGATGGCGGCCAGCTTGCCGATGAAGTCGCCGAGGGCTCGTGGTACCCCATTCCCGCCACCCGCGGCCTGGTCTTCGATACGCCCACTGAGAAGCTCTGGCGACAACTGATTCTTTCGCGCGGCGACGACGTGGCCCTCCTGGTCAATTTCCCGGAAGACCCACGCAACAACTAGCGCCGTCCGCTAGACGCCGAACATCCCGAAGGCGTTTTCAAGATGCTCGATGGTAGGCTCCTTGCCTTGCCAGGTGATCGCGATGACGTCGAAACGCACGAGCGACCCTTCGAGGCGATACTCGTGCAGAAACGCCTCCGCCACGCGGAAAATGGCCTTCTGCTTGGCAGGCGTGACGGCCTCCTCCGGATAGCCGAAGCTCCGTGACCGGCGGGTCTTGACCTCAACAAAGACAAGCTCTCCGCCCTCCTCGTAGCGCTCGTAGGGCTGGAAGCAAATGAGGTCCACCTCCTCCCTCAGGAAACGGTAGTTGCGCTCGAGGATGCGATAGCCCTTCTCTTCGAGGAAGGCAGCGGCGGCCTCTTCGCCACGGCGGCCCAGGTCGACCTTAGAGTGCGACTCAGGCATCACCCCTCCTCCGGCGACCGAGTTGCGCGGCGAAGCCTGTGATGCGCCGGACTTTGCCTGCATTCTTCTCGCGTAAAACGGGCAGTAGCGCAGCCGTGACCTCGTCGAAGACTTCCATGAAAGCTCGGAGGTCGTGCATGCACTCCAGGAACCGAGCCTCGTCGTCTGTCAGTGGAGTCTCGTCGCCAGACCGTTCGAGGTCATCGATCGTCGTTCCAAGCGCCTTCTCGACCGGCTTGATTTCGCGCCGATGGCGTTCCTCGATGATGATCGAGGAGATCTTCCACGGGCACCTTCGTGAGCTCGACCGGAGCAAGCACCGCTACTCCGCGATCGGCGACGACCAGAAGATCCCACGGCGGTGGCGATCCCTCGAGG
>JBJHBB010000131.1:0-6526 GCA_050485265.1 Rhodothermales bacterium
GGTGTGCATCGATCCGCGCAACCAGCATCTTCTGCGCTAGACACTTGCGCTCGACCCGCGCACCCCACGGCGTATCTTCGATGAAGGGAGCACGTCCGAGGCACCTGACTTCCACGAGTACCGTTGTACGCTCCCAGCCAACGTTCTTCGATTGATGAGTAAGCGCCGCGAAGCCCGAGCCCGAGCCCTGCAAGCCCTTTATGCTTTCGAGTTGAGCGGAGACGAGGGAGGACACGTCGTGCAGACCATGTTGCGGCCGGCCTTCCCCGATGACACAGAGACTCGTCGATTTGCCGAGCGCCTATTCTTCAAAACGCTCGACCATCAGGAAGCTGCGGATGAGATCATTGGTAAGCACATCGAAAACTGGGAGATCGGGCGCCTCGCTGTCCTCGATCGACTCGTGCTGAGGATGGCGATCACTGAGCTCCTGGCTTTCGAGGACATCCCTCCCAAAGTCACGATCAATGAGGCCATCGAGCTGGCTAAGGGCTTCAGCACGGAGCAGAGCGGTGTGTTCGTGAACGGCGTCCTGGATGCAGCCCTCCAAACGCTGGATAATGAGGGCCAGCTCAAGAAGTCGGGTCGTGGCTTGATTTCCTCCGGCAGCGTGCGGACGCGCCGCGGGGCAGCGTGAGCCGAGCCGATGGGAATCGAATGGGCCTGATCGCAATCGGCGATATCCACGGTTGTGCACTCACTCTGGATGCGCTCCTCCGTGAGGTCGATCCACAACCGGATGATCACCTGGTGTTCGTGGGGGACTACACCGACCGTGGTCCGCGATCCAGACAGGTGATCGAGCGTATGCTCGAGATGGAGGGCGCTAGCCAGCGTCGCACCGGACCCAGGGCCACATTCCTGCGCGGCAATCACGACCAGATGATTCTGGACTGGGTTGACCACGGCGAGTTCGACATGTGGAGCGAGAACGGGGGATTGACCACGCTGGCGAGTTACTCCGGTGAGGACACCATTCCTGCCGACCACATCGATTTCCTTCGCAGGACCCGGCTTTATCTCGACACGCCGGGATACTGCTTCGTCCACGCGGGCCTGAACCCTGAACTCTCCGTGGCTAGGAACCTCGAAGTCGAGACGGCGAGGACTTTTTTGTGGACGCGGGGCCATCTCGGCGCCACACAGCGACGCTGGGAGAAGACGGTAGTGTGTGGGCACACGCCAATGCCTCTGCCACTGATGGAAGATGACCTGATTTGCATCGATACCGGCGCCGTATTCCCCCACCACCCCGAGATGGGAAGGCTCACCGCAATCAGGCTGCCTCACCGTGAGGTGGTGTCCGTTCCGTACAGCGACTAGAGCGCGAGGAGCAGGCCAACGCGAACGGTTCCCGAGTGCGTGCCGATCTCGGTGAATACCAGCCGGCCGGACTGGAGCTCGATAGCGCCTCGAGCGAAGAGGTCGGCGAAGAGGCGGAATTGCCGTGCGCGCGTGGCCGCCGTCTCCTCGATGAACGAGAAGGCAAAGCTGGGCCCGAACCGTAGGCCCGCGTCGAGCTCGAAAGCACCGGGTGCGTAGTCGAAAATGATGAACAGGATCCTCATCACGCGAACGCTTCCCCCGACGCCCAGCCCGACCAGCAGACGCTGCTCCTCCCTGTCGCCGAAGCGATAATCCGCATATAGTGCTGCCTCACGGGTGAAGATGGTGGCTGCGGGCAAGGCTGCCCCCGCCTGAAGTCCCAAGCCGGGCCCGACGGATACACCGGCTTGCAGGAACCGAGTAGCCGGCGTCAAGAACTGTGCGTCTGACTCTGGAGCACAGAAGAGTGCAACCAGCAAGATGGCGAGGTAACGGGGCATGCAGAATCGGATGTCCAGCGGGGAAGCTACTCGTGACGTGACCCCGACCCCACA
Source organism: Rhodothermales bacterium (assembly GCA_050485265.1). Classification (GTDB taxonomy): domain Bacteria; phylum Bacteroidota; class Rhodothermia; order Rhodothermales; family JANQRZ01; genus JBJHBB01. The sequence continues at coordinate 1,881 of JBJHBB010000131.1, forward strand.
GAGAGCGATCAAGCGCGTGCCGAACGGTCGTGGATTACAAGACCAGCATCGATGGAGCGCAATCCTCGTGGAACCTCGATATTCACCGTTGTGCCGTTGCCCGGTGAGGAAGAGACCTGCATGTCCCCACCCAGGAAGTCGATTCGTTCGCGAAGGCTGAACAATCCGAATCCGTCCTGTTCCGCAGCGACCGCCTTCGCACCGTTCCCCATTCCGATGCCCTCGTCTCGAACGGTGAGCCGGATTCGCTCTGCATCGATCGACTCGAGCGTAACGTCGGCTGTGGACACGCCGGCGTGTTTGACGACATTGAAGAGGAGCTCTCTGGCGGCCGTGAAGAGCGCCACCTTGGTTTGCTCATCATCCGGCTCGGCGCGTTGATCGGCGCTGACTCGCACCTCAAGGTTGTTTAGTTCACGATTTCGGCGGCTTAACCACGACAGCGCTGCCACCAGGCCGCCGTCATGCAGGATCGGTGGACTGAGGTCGAGTGTGAGCGATCGCGAGGCCGAAATCGATTCCTGAACGAGGGTCCTAAGCCGTTGGGCAATCTCTCGGATGACCAGATCGCTCGAAAGCGAATCCAGAATGTCGATCTGGAGTGCTGCTGTAACGAGCAGCTGCTGCAGGTTGTCGTGCAGCGCATGCGCCAGCCTGCGTCGCTCGAGCTCTTCGGCTTCGATGAGTCGAGCAGCGAGGCTTCGGAGCTGCTGGGTACGAGTTTCGACCCGCTCCTCCAGCGTGTTCTTGAGCGTAAGCAGTTCTAGCTCAGTCTGTTTGCGGACGGAGACCTCATGAGTTAATGCCTGGACCTTCTCGGTCAGGATCTGGAACCGGTCAGAGCGAGCATCACGTGACCGGACGATGACCAGAACGAGTGGCTGATCGCCGTCTGCTGCAGGACCCGACAGGCGACCTGCGTAGACACCGAGATTCTTCGGGCCGTCTGGAGTGTCCACGACCACTGCCGATGCCAGCGGCTGCATGTTCCGCGCCCACATCCGAAGCTCGCCAGCAAGGTCCTCGCCCGCTACCGAGAGACACTCCGTGAGGGGCGAGTCGTCAACTGAGCGACCAACGAGATTTGCGAAAGCGTCATTCGACGCGACGATGAGCCCACTAGCTCTCACGACGAGCGCCGGCTCGGGGATGAGTCTTAGCCAATCTCCAGTCCCTGGTCCCTTGGCGTGCATCGCTCAGGCCTTGACGTATTCGCGACCGGGACCCCCACCGGGTACGAGGTGCACCACGACGACGCAGCGGCCATCACCCCGTGCAATGGCCTCGTCGATCTCCACGCGGGCGTAGCCCAGGTTCTCGGCGGCGATCAAGCCGAATACGTTGGAGGTCATCATGCAGAGCGACTGCCTGCCGAGCACCTTGTCCCCGAACGGACAGGCTCGGTTGCCGAGGACGATCCGATCCTCGCCCTCCTCGATCACGTAGAAGTCGCCCTGTATGCGTCGCTTGAGGTCGACAAGCACGGCGGCCACCTGCCGGCGCGAGAGCCCGTCGACGTTGAGGGCTTGTTGATACGCTTCGTTGATCTCGTCGCCGATTTTCTGGCCCACCACACTTACGAAGCCTTCGGCTTCGTCGACGCCAACGACCCCCTCGATTGTCCCTGACAGGTGCCGAAGCAGGGTTCGCAGAAACACATCGCGTTCGAGCGGTATGTCGAGGACTTCTAATTCGATGAACTCGTCGGGGGTTGCCATTGGATCAATGAGATGAAGTCAACGGGCCTCGGTGGACCTTTCGGGTGCGAGCCGGTTCCGAGTGATCGATCGGGAGACTGAAGGTCGTCGTTCGGAGTAATCGCGAAAACTACCGACGCGGCGAGTGTGTCGCCGACAGTTAGGTATGCTGCGGGCTTCCTCAATCGAAATACCTGATGGCCCTTCGAGTAGGCATCGTTGGACTGCCCAACGTCGGCAAGAGCACACTCTTCAACGCACTAAGTCGGAGCGGAGCAGCCGAGGCCGCGAACTATCCATTCTGCACCATCGAACCTAACGTTGGTGTAGTTCCAGTTCCCGACGAGCGTCTCGACCGCCTGGCAAAGCTAGCCGGATCGGCTCGCGTGGTCTCCACGACCATCGAGTTCGTGGACATCGCGGGGCTGGTCGCGGGCGCCTCGAAAGGGGAGGGGCTCGGTAATCAGTTCCTCGCTCACATCCGGGAGGTGGACGCCATCGTGCACGTCGTTCGGTGCTTCGAGGATGAGAACGTGACCCACGTAGCCGGGGGGATCGATCCGTTGCGCGACATCGAGGTCATCGAGACCGAACTACTGCTGAAGGATCTCGAGACGGCCGAGAAGCGGGTCGAACGCGCCCGGAACGCCGCCAAGACTGGCTCACGCGAATCGAAAGTCGAACTCGCCTTTGCTGAGCGGTTGCGCGACCATCTCGGTGACGGGCGGTCGGCGCGATCCTTCACCACGAACACCGATGAGGAGGAACGGTGGCTCAGAGAAGCCTTCCTGCTCACGGCCAAACCGATGCTCTACGCGGCCAATGTGGGCGAAGCCGACCTGCCCGCAGGCAATCGGCACGTGGACCAGGTTCGTGAGCGGGCAGACCACGAGGGCGCTGCCGTCGTGGTGGTATCGGCCGAATTCGAGGCGCAGCTGGTCGAGCTGGAGCCCGACGAGGCCTCGGAGTTTCTGGCGTCGGCTGGTGTCGACGAACCCGGCCTTCAGCGTTTGATTCGCGCGGCCTACGAGCTCCTGGGGTTGATCACCTTCTTTACGGTGGGACCGAAAGAGGCGCGAGCCTGGACCGTTCGGCAGGGCGCGCGGGCCCCTCAGGCCGCGGGCGTCATCCACACCGATTTCGAGCGGGGATTCATCCGCGCCGAAACGATCAAGTTCGTGGACTTCGATCGCCTGGGCTCCGAGGCCTCAGCGCGTGAGGCCGGCTCGATGCGCTCCGAAGGCAAGGAGTACCTGGTGCAAGACGGCGACGTGATGCTGTTCAGGTTCAACGTATAGACCGCTCAGCCGAGGTCAATTCCTCTGGGCGGTATTCGACGGGGAGCAGCATCGATAGCCGGCGGAAGGCGAAGTAGCCCTGACGCACGAGCAGGAACGGGTCCGCCAGCTCACCGCGGTGGTCCACGATCACTCGGCGTGGCCGCTCGAGATAGATGAGGGATCGCTGGAACGGTGCGGGCCGTGACTGCGGCTCCAGATTCCAGTCCCATTCCGGGAAGTTGTCGTCCTCCGGCTCCCCGAGGTACGTCACCTCGACCATACCTCGAAACGCCAGCGAGAAGAGACTGTCGCGTTCGACGGGCTGAAGGATGTCTGATGCACCGATCGGCCGGCGCCGCGGCGCTAATCCCGTCGGGGTCGCCCGGGCAAGGGCGGCGGGACCCTCGTCGGGACGATGGACCAGCTCGAAGCCTTCGTCCTCTGTCGAACCGTCTATCAGGCTCAGCAGGAGGTGACGCAGCGACCCACGGAAGGCGACCTCGCGATTTGCTTGCCACCTCCTACGCGTTGCGTCTGAGTCGGGCGTCAACTCCTCGAAGAATGGCTCACCGTGAAATCGCACCAGCGTGTGGGTCTCCTCGAACACGCCAAGATCATAGTGCAGGCGGTAACCGAGAGCCCGATTCTCTATCACCAGCGGGGCCGAGGCGGTGGCGGATAGCTGACCGAAGCGCAACCGGAAGTCGAGCACCTCCGGGTTCACCAGTCGGACGGAGTCGGCGAAGCTGCTCGTGCCGAAAAGCGCTCGCTCGAATCGTTCGAGGCGGCGTAGCCAGCGACCGTCCGGGGGTGTGACTTCGACCACGCCTAGCTCGAGGGTGGTCGACTCGAGTGAGAGGTTCAACTCGAAGAGCTCGCCCGAGGACAGGTCGACGTCAGACGTGGCGCTCTTGAAACCCAGCATCGACACCACGATGCGGTGTACGCCGGGCGAGACAGCGAGCTCAAAGCGGCCGTCGCCCGCAGCCATGGTCCCGACCATCGATCCGGAGACGAACACGTGAGCCCCTGCTGGCGGTGCGCCTTGGGCGTCGGTCACCCTTCCGGATACCAGAGCCGGTTGCGCTGCCACGGCTCCATGGAGGCAGAAGACAGCGGCCAGCAAAGTCGCCCGGAATGCCATGCCGAATTGTACGAGCGTCCGCTATCGGACAATCATTCATGCTAACGCTCGCTGCATCGCCGTTAGCTTGCTCGATCAACCAGAACCACTTTGATGCGGACGTTAATCCTCTTCTCGGGCCTCCTCGTGGCGCTGCCGCTTGCAGCCCAGGACGTCATCCCGCAGGATCGGCTCGACAGGGTATCGGACTTGGGACGGCAGCTTTTTGAGTACGACCGGGCAGTGGCCAGCGCGACGGCGGCGGCCTATGAGTTCGTGATGTCGAGCGATGAGTTCGACGCCGAGCTCGTCCGTGCATACTCGGTCAAACCGACGCCTGAGGGTTGGGAGGTCGCCTTCGGCCAGCTCGCGGAGGACAAGGATGCCTTTCTGGTTTCGCTGAGCGTTCGGGTCGACGAGCAGGGCAACGTGACTCAGCTCGACGCTTACGATGAGTTCCAACGAGACACCGGCCGGCTGCTCGACGGCGCGCTGGCCATCTCAGCCGTCATCGAGACTTTCCCCTTCTCCGAGCGGCCTTACAAC
>JBJHBB010000132.1:0-6503 GCA_050485265.1 Rhodothermales bacterium
TCGACACGGCGCACGGCCACTCCGAGGGCGTCCTGGAGATGGTCGAGCGCGTGAAGTCGGCTCATCCATCCCTTCAGGTGATCGGAGGCAACGTGGCCACCGAACGAGGAACGGAGGACCTGATCCTGGCAGGCGCCGACGCGGTCAAGATTGGCATCGGTCCGGGATCGATCTGCACCACCCGCGTTGTGGCAGGCGTGGGCGTCCCTCAGCTTTCAGCGATCCTCCACTGCGCCTCAGTCGCGCGACGATACGACGTGCCGATCATCGCAGACGGCGGCATCAAGCAGACCGGGGATATCGCCAAGGCGCTTGCCGCAGGAGCGGACACAGTGATGGTTGGCGGCTTGTTCGCCGGGGTCGAGGAGAGTCCGGGGGATACCGTGCTCTACGAAGGCCGTCGCTACAAGGCCTACCGTGGCATGGGTTCGCTCGGAGCGATGAAGAAGGGATCTTCGGATCGCTATTTCCAGGACGCTGAGGACGATCTCAAGAAGCTCGTCACGGAAGGCATCGAGGGTCGCGTGCCGTACAAGGGCACCCTGGCCGAAGTCGTCTACCAGATGGTGGGTGGTCTCCGCGCGGCGATGGGCTATTGCGGGTGCGAGACAATCGATGATCTGCACGAGCGCGCACAGTTCGTTCGCATCACCGGCAGCGGTCTTCGCGAGAGCCATCCCCATGACGTCACGATCACCGAGGAAGCGCCAAATTACAGCGTTCGATCGTGAGTGACCGGCTCAGTCGCCTGCAGAGGCTCCTACGCGAGCACGATGCCGATGCTGCGCTCCTGACTGGCACAGCGGACATTCGCTGGGTGACTGGATTCACAGGGTCGAACGCCCTGGTGGTCATTCGTCGGGACGAGTGCCACTTTCTCACCGATGGTCGTTACGGGAGCCAAGCTGCCGACGAGGTGGCGGCGGCATCGATCCATGTGCCGGGATACGACCTCATCGGAGAGGTCGCCGCTCAGGCGATGATCATCCCCGGGGATACAGTCGTCGTTTCCGACGATACACTGTCGGCCGCAGAGTTTGCTGAGATGCAGGAACGGCTGCCCGGATGTACGTGGTTGCGCAAGTCAGGACTTCTCTCTGAGTTGAGAGGCGGGAAGGACGAGGAAGAGATCCAGTCGATTAGGCGCGCTCAGGCTGTGACGGAGGAGGTCGTAGAGGAGGTTTTGCCGCGGCTGGTGGAGGGTGTCGCCGAGAGTGAGATCGCCGCCGAGCTGGTGTACCATCACCTCCTGCGCGGTGCTTCGGGAATGGCCTTCGAGCCGATCGTTGCCTTCGGAGAACGGTCTGCACTCCCACATGCCCGCGCCTCGCACCGCACCCTTGCGAAGGGAGATGTGATCTTGATCGATGTAGGCTGTTACATCGCTGGATATGCCTCGGACATGACTCGGATGTTTGTGCTGGGCCAGCCCTCCGAGGAGGTGCGCACTGTCTACGACGCCGTTCTTGAGGCCCAGAAAATTGGGGTCGACAACGTGGTCGCGGGCGCGAGCGGCAAGCAGATCGATTCCGCTGCGAGACAGCTGCTTGGTCGCCACGGTCTGGCAGAGCACTTCACGCACGGCCTCGGACACGGCGTGGGTCTCGACGTGCACGAATGGCCACGGCTGTCGCAGGCCGTCGATCATACGTTGCCGGAGAACGCGGTGGTAACGGTGGAGCCTGGCGTTTACCTGCCGGGGAGATTCGGAGTGCGCATCGAGGACCTGGTCATTGCACGGACCGGTGAACCGGAGGTCATCACGTCGACCTCCAAGGTGCTGCGCGTGCTGTGAGCGACAGCGTTCCCTCGATTTCGGTGGTCGTCCCGGTCTATAACCAGACTGGAATTCTCCATGCCTCCGTACCGGCGGTGCTGGGTTTGAGGGGAGTCGAGGAAATCGTGTTCGTCGATGATGGCTCGACCGATGAGTCACCGAGCGTCGTCGAGGCGCTTATCAACCGTGCGACGAACGCACGACTCGTGGTGCATCCACACAACCAGGGCAGGGCGGCCGCGCGGAACTCGGGGGTCGCCGCGTCAAAATCAGACGTGGTCCTCTTCCTCGACGCAGACATCATCCCCGAACCAGACGCAGCGCACATCGCCGCGGGCCGATTCGCTAATGGGTCGGTGGTGGGTGTCCTCCTAGCGGACCGTCCGGATGAACTCAATTCGGATGATCCTTTTCACCGCTACCTGATCGAGGTGTCTGGTCCTTCGATGGCTACACCCGACCAGCCCCTTCACTTCAAGCACCTGATTTCTGGCCATTCAGCGATTCGTCGCTCCGCTCTGGATCGCGTGGGCGGGTTCGATCCGGAGATCTCCTATGGTGAGGACCTCGAGCTAGCGCACCGACTGGAGCAGGCTTTTCCCGGAAGCCTTCGACTCGAACCGCGAGCCATCGTTCACCAGCGTGGGATAGGTGATCTGGACGAGCGCATTACCCGGTTGCACGAGTTCGGCAGCAACCTTCACACATTGAGGACCAAGCACCCGGAGCTACTCGCAGCAGCAGATCTCGGCTTCGTAGATTCGGCGTTCCATCGCCCACTCGCCTCACGCATGGTATCACGGCTCTGTCGGAGCGTGCTCACCCGCTCGCCCTGGGGCGTGCAACGGGCATTGATTCGTCTGATTCTCGCCTCGGCGATACTGCGCGGCTATCGGGAGGGGAGCTGATGGCGGATCGCGAGGGCGACATATTCCGGCTTCCGAGCACCATGGACGCAGCCAGCACGGCTGCTGATCGGCTCCTGGAGCTCGCCTCCGAGTGGTCCATCGCGGATGAACTCCTGGAGCGCATCGTTCTCGTGCTTTCTGAAGCCGTCGCGAACGCGGCGGAGCACGGCAACGGAATCGATTCGCCCGCTGCGATAACGGTGACTTTTTCCACCATTGAGGACGAGGTCGTGACGTGCGTCGAAGACGAGGGTAAGGGTCTTGATCAGGCGCAGATCGACCGAGCATCCCTCCCTGATGATCCCTTGAGCCAGGACGGCCGCGGCTTGTACATCATCCGCGAGATGACCGACCGAGTCTGGCTCGAGGCCGAGGGGAGGCGGCTTTGCATGGCGTGGAAGAGGCGGTAAGGACCGACTCGGATCGCGGGCGCGCTGCGCTCGTGCTGGCAGTGATCGCGCTTGGCGCACTGATGGCGATCGGCGCGTACGCGAGTACGATCCTTTTCGTGGGATCGGCGCTGGGCTCGCTGGCGCTCACGCTGTGGGTGTCTCTCAGGAGTGGAGTGTCATGGGGATGGGTGATCGTGGTCGCCGTAGCGCTCCGGCTGATCGCGTTTCCGCTTCCACCTACTCTATCCGACGATGGCTACCGCTACGTCTGGGATGGCCAACTCACCGTCGCCGGCGTCAATCCTTACAGCGTCACCCCATCCGATCCCTTCCTGGAAGATCGGCAGGACGGTGACCTCTACCTGAGTCTCAACTCGCCGGAATTCCACACCGTCTACCCACCGCTGAGTCAGATCATCTTCGCATTCGCGGCGGCCCTGGGTGGAAGCAGTTTTCTGCTCTCGTGGTACATCATCAAGCTACTGTTCGTGGGGATCGAGCTCATTGGCATCGTGCTCCTTCTGCGCATTGTGTCGCCAGCAGTGGCGATCCTGTTTGCATGGAATCCGCTCGTGGTGATGGAGACGGCAGGCCAGGGCCACGCCGAGGGTGCCATGGCGGCTCTCTTGGTGATGGCGGTCGCTGCACTCGGATCCAAGAGGCGAGTGCTCGCTGGTGCTGCACTCGCCGGTGCCGGGTTGCTGAAACTCTGGCCGTTCGTGTTAGCGCCGTTCGTCCGGAATGCGGGCATGCGGTTCTGGTTCGGGCTCATCGGCGTGGCCTCGCTCTTGACGGTGCCGTTCTTGGCGCCGGGCGTAGTCGGCAACGTGCTGTCTTCGCTCGATCTGTACGTTGAGTACTTCGAGTGGTACGCTGGGCCGTATTTCGCCATCAAAGGTGTCTTGGAACCGACCGTCGGATATGGAGCGGCCGACGGGGTCGGGCGCGCGCTTCGGATCGTCTTTCTCGTCGGGTTGATCCCGATCTGTTGGGCCGCTCGGCGGTGGCGGTGGAGCACAGCCGTCGCCTGGTACGCCGTAGCAGCATGGTTCATCGTGACGGTCACGACGGTGCATCCCTGGTACCTGGTGGGAGTCTTCGCCCTGCTAACCCTTGCTGCACGCGATAGTGACGTCTGGCGGCGGCAAACGCTGGCCTGGTTTGCCCTGACCGGTGGAGCAGTGGCTACGTACCTGTTCTACGACTTCGGCAATGCGCCCTACTGGGCTGCAGTGTGGTCGGGCTGGTTGATTTGGAGCGTGCTCATGTCAGCTGCAGGCGTCACGTGGCTCCTTCCTCGGGTCATGCAGCAGAGAGGGCGAGCCAAGTGGGCATGGGTGAGGGAGCACTTGCCGGATGTGCAGACGCTCATCGACATCGGGGCAGGGGAGGGGTTCGTGGCCACTGCCGCCCGCGACGACGGCATCCACGCGACCTGCACTGACATCATCGATATGCAGCGGGTCGATCTCCCGAGGCTGGAGATCGCCGACGGTCGCATCCCCGCGCAGGACGACGCTTTCGATGCCGGGATCATCGTGTTCGTCCTGCACCACGCGGATGACCCCGTTGCGCTTCTGCGCGAGGCCAGGCGCGTTGTGCGGTCAGGAGTCGTCGTGGTGGAGTCGATAGCTGACACGTCGTGGGACCGCTGGTGGCTGCCACGAGCCGACCGTGCGGCGAACCGCCTGCGATCGCGTTGGCGGATGGCTGAGCAGGAGCAGCACCTGCATTTCAGGGACGTTCCCGAATGGCGAAGTCTGTTCGAGGAGGCCGGACTCCGCGTCACGGCCGAGGATTCCCGTGGCAGTTTCCTACACAGACAGCACCTCTTCGTCCTCGCCAAGGACTAGCGGGGCTGTCGACTCTGCCATCGCTTCAATACCGCGTGCTCAGCGTGTGAGAAGCCTCCACCCAGGTCGACCCAGTGGTACTCCGAGTGCTTGCGAAACCACGTCAACTGCCTCTTGGCGTAACGCCGAGAGTTCTGCTTGAGCTTGCGGACCATCTCGTCGAACGTGGTCTCCCCTCGCAAGAAAGCGCGTGGTTCACGATAGCCGATCGTCTTCAAGGGATTCAGATCGTCGGAAAATCCTGCCTTCAGAAGTTGCCGATTCTCGTCGACAAGGCCGGCCTCTAGCATGCGCTCGACGCGCTCATTGACGCGGGCGTAGAGGGCGGCTCGCTCGCGATAGAGCGTCACCACGACTGGATTGAAGGGGGGAGGGGCGGCTGACCGGTGGTATGACGACAATGGTCGACCCGTGTCGTGGTAAACCTCCAGCGCCCGTAAGACCCGCTGGGTCTTGGAAGCGTCCATGGTGGCGGCCGACTCTGGATCGACTCGGGCTAGTTCGTCGAACAGAGCCTTGCTTCCCTCGGACCGAAGGCGCGCGGTCAGAGCGGCGCGGGTGTAGGGCGAGGTTTCGGGAATGTCCGACAGGCCGTGAGCAAGCGCCCTCAGGTACAGCGTCGATCCGCCTACTACAATAGCCATCTTCCCGCGCTCACTTATCGTTTTAATCCGATCCACTGCCTCGCGAGCGAACATCCCCGCGGAGAACGGCTCACCGAGGTCCAGTTCATTTATGAAGTGGTGCTCGACAGCGGCGAGATCCGCTGCGCTGGGTTTTGCCGGTCCGATGGTGAGCTGCCGGTAGACCTGCCGGCTATCACAAGACAGGATCTCGGCGTCGAGACGCTCGGCCAGCGAAAGCGCGAGCGCAGACTGTCCGACCGCTGTCGGCCCGGTTATGAAAAGCAGTGGGGGAGCGCCCGAACGCACTAATACTTGGGCATCGACGGGTCGATCTCGTCGCTCCATGCGTGCACCCCGCCGCGAAGATTCACAGCGTTCGTGAATCCTTGCTGCCGGAGGAAATCGACGGCCCGGGCCGACCGGGCACCGGTGCGACAGTAGACCACGAGGAGGCCCTCATCCTTTCGCTCCTCGAGGTCCGAAACGCGCTCGGGGAGCTCATTGAGGGGGATCAACTCTCCGCCTAGATTGGCGATGTCGTACTCATTCTGCCGCCTGACGTCGAGTAAGTACGGCTGTTCGCCCTGGTCGAGTCGTCGCTTGAGTTCGGCCACCGTGATTTCGGGAGTTGCTTGCATGGAAGGCTGGTTGGGCAAGCAGAAGGAGTCGTAGTCGGTAAGGACATCGCGCTGAGTGGGGTCTTCACCACAAACCGGGCAGTCTGGATCCCCAGGAATACGCATCTCATGAAACGTCCCCCCGAGCGCGTCGAAGCGAAGCATCCGGCCACGAAGTACATCCCCGATCTGCAGCAGCAGTTTTAGGGCCTCGCTGGCCTGGATCGCCGGCACCTACTACGTGTTCCGCCTCCTGCGTCGCGCCCGCCAGGGTTGTGCCTGCCCGGTCGACTAGGACCCACCAGCCCACCAGCCCACCAGCCCACCAGC